>JAKSVS010000009.1 GCA_024407815.1 Mycoplasmoidaceae bacterium | reverse complement strand
AACGCGGATCATCTCATTTGAGATATGCATTAATGAATGTTGTCCGAACAGTTTGCATTCATACGCCAACATTTAAGGATTATTGGGTAAGGAAGAAATTTGATGGACATAAATTCTTACGAGTAGCTGACAGTCATGCTGCCAAGAAACTTGTAAGAGTTATTTATTACCTCGAGACACATAATACTAAGTACGATCCATCTCGCTGTAAGTAGGATTTGACATAGTCAATATTTTTGAAAGCTCACTATGATGAGTTCTTTTCAGTATGCTCTGATTTTTTAAAGAATAAACTTTTTAAAATTTCTTATTGTTTTTTAATAGTTAGTCTTTTATATATAAAAGCACCCAAGCGGGTGCCTTTATATATTCTTAATTAATCAACGTAAATGATTTGTACTTGACGGTGTGTTCCTTCACCAGTTGATTCAGTACGGATATGTGGCATTCCGCTGCAAGAGTTATGAACAACTCTTCTTTCGTCTGCAGACATTGGTTCAAATGTATAAGTTGTTTTTGTTTTTTGAACATCATGTGCGCATCTACGAGCAATTCTAGATAAGCGTGAATATTTGTTATCTTTGTATCCGTTTACGTCTAAGAGAATTCTAAATCTCTTATGGAAATGATTAGATACAGCAAGTTTAACTAATTCGTTTAATGCTTGTAAAGTTTTGCCGTTCTTACCAATCAAGACAGGATTATGTGTTGAATCAATTGTAATTCTGATGATTTCATCATCAAGTCTTGTATTAACAGAACTTTCAATTTCTAAAGCATCAATAACACTTAACAAATAATCTTCAGCGTATTGAATAATGTCTGGTAACTCATAGATCTCTACAACCACTTTTTTAGTAAAGAGACCTTTCTTTTTATCAGAAACGACGTAGACAAGTTCATTTACTGGGGTTCCGATTTCTTCGGAAGCAAGTTGTAGTGCTTCTTCGGCTGTTTTACCTAAGTAAGTTTTCATGTAGCATCTTTCCTTTCTTATTTTTTCTTTGCTTTTTTGGAATTGATTGCTTCAGTAATCAATGTTTGTGCAATTGAGAATAAAGCACCAACTAACCAATAAACACCCATTGCGGATGCAAGGGAGAAGCCCATGAAGATAATCATTGCTAACATGATGTATGTGAACCATTTCATCTTGTTATCTTGATCTTTCTTAGCAGGGTTACGACCTAATTTAGCGATTTTCTTTGCTTTTGATTTTTGAATCCATTGTGGTAAAAGCATTGCAACAGTTTGAACTGCAGACATTAATACGAATAAGACTAATGCAGTGATAACGCCTTTATTAAATGTTGCGCTAGCCCAGTTTGCTTTATTAAAAAGCATCGAACTGATGGTATCACTTAATCTTAATCCTAAGAATGTACCTGATGATAAAGCAGCAGATCCTTGTAATGCACCCCATACGCAAATAAATACAGGGAATTGAACAATCATTACAAGTAATGAAGACAATGGATTAATTTTGTGTTTTTTATAAAGTTTAGATGTTTCTTCCGCCATTCTTTGCTTTTCATATTGATTAGTGTTGGCGTTAGGGTATTTAGCTTGAATTTTAGCAATTTCAGGTTGTAAACTTTGCATCTTAGCGTTAGCTGTTGTTTGTTTCATTGTTACCGCTAGCATTAAACCTCTAACAATAACTGTAACAATCAAAATAGCAAGGATTTGTGGAACGCCAGATTCAATGGATAATTTTGGTGTTGTTAATCCACCAACAATAGCATCAGTTAAAGCGCCGATTGGCCAAATTAATAAGCCTTCAAACAAACCTTTTTGCCAACCATATTTATATGATTTAGCTTCCATAGTTACAGGTTTACCATTGTAATATCCGTAGTCACCTTTGGTGATTGCAAGACATGAACGGTATGCTGCAATATTTTGGTTCATTGTTTTTTGATATAAAGCAACAAAGTCTTTAGAAGGACAATTATCAACAGCAACTAAACTTCTGACTTCTTGATCATATAAATCCCAGTTAGCCCAAAGTTTCTTTTGCTTTTCTTTAACGTGATCAGGATTAGAATCTGTAAATTTGAAATAGCCAAATTCTTTAAGAGCGGTTGCAACTTGGTCAACAGTAACATCGGAATAGCTAGTTAATGTCTTGTTATATTCACCAGCTAAAGCGTGTTTTAAAACAACGACATCAAATGTCTTCCAATAAGTTTCGGTTGGACATGCAATATTATTTCCTAATGCATTTGAATGAATTTCCTTTAATTTAGGTGAATTATCAATGCTATAGGTAATATAAATATTGTCAAAACCATCTAAGGCTTCAGCTTCTGCAGGTTTATTTGCATCATCAGCTGCATAATATGCAGTAATACCTCCATCAAATGCATAAAGCATGCTTGCTTTATCATTAGTAGAGCAGAATGATTGAGTACAACCTGTTAAAACAGCAGCACCTAGTAATAGAGCAAAACCCCCTAAAAATAGTTTTGTACCTTTTTTCATTAATTGACTCCTACTTGTACATTTATTAAATCACGTAGTAGTGATTGGTTATCTTGAAATGAATTATCTAGAAATTTAT
>JAKSVS010000008.1 GCA_024407815.1 Mycoplasmoidaceae bacterium | reverse complement strand
GTTAAACCTGGATTAACTGGTTATTGGCAGGTTGAAGGACGGAACAATATTTCTTTTAAAGAACGTCTTGAGATGGAATGTTGGTATGCTCAGAATAGAAGTTTTTGGTTGGATATAAAACTATTATTTAAGACTGTAGGCGTTGTTTTGAGTAGAGTTGGCGCGAAATGACAAATAAAGAAGAAATACAAAGAAAACTAAATATAGCTATGTTTGGGCATAAGCAAATTCCCTCACGTTCCGGTGGTGTGGAAGTAGTCGTAGAAGAATTGGCAACTCGCATGGTAGCGCTAGGAAATGACGTAACTTGCTATAATCGTCAGAGTGTAAGTGGTAAGCAATCCTCCAATTATAAAAATGTTGTTATAAAAAACGTTTTTACTATAAATGCAAAAGGCTTGGCTGCAGTGACTTCTTCTTTTTTTGCAAGCTTGAAGGCTGCTTTTGGTATGTATGATGTAGTACATATTCATGCTGAAGGTCCTGCTTTTATGTGCTGGCTACCAAAACTTTTGGGTAAAAAAGTTGTAGTTACTGTCCATGGCCTTGATCATCAAAGAAGTAAATGGGGAAAGTTTGCAAGCTGGTACATTCGTATGGGCGAAAAGATGGCAGTGCGTAATGCTGATGCTATTATTGTTTTATCCAAGGGAGTCCAACAATATTTTCTTGATACATATAAGCGTCCAACTCACTATATACCAAATGGAGTTAACAAACCGACTTCTCGTAAGGCGGAACTTATTAGCAAACATTGGGGGTTAAAAAAAGATAATTATCTGCTTTTTCTTGGGCGTTTAGTGCCAGAAAAGGGAGTTCACTACTTGATAGAAGCTTTTAAAAATTTATCTACTGACAAAAAACTCGTTATTGCCGGTAGTAGTTCTGACACGGATGTGTATTCGAAAGAACTATATGAGATAGCGAAAAAACATAATATTATATTTACGGGTCATGTTGAAGGACAAATTCTTGAAGAATTGTACAGCAATGCTTATGTGTATTTACTCCCAAGTGATGTGGAAGGAATGCCACTGAGTTTATTAGAGGCAATGAGTTATGGTAATTGCTGTTTGGTTAGCGATATTGATGAATGTGCTTCTGTGGTATCTGATCATGGACTAACCTTTTCTAAAGGAAATGTAGAAGATTTACATAAACATTTACAGATTTTGTGTGATAAACCAAGTTTAGTAGAAAAATATCGTAGTACTGCTGCTGAATTTATACTAAATAAGCATAGATGGGATGATATTGTCAATGAAACCTTACAGTTATACAGAAAATAAACCAATAAGAGTACTGCAATGTGTTAATGATATGCATAGAGCAGGGTTGGAAACCATGCTTATGAATTATTATCGTCATATTGATCGCAGTCAAATACAGTTTGATTTTCTGACACATAGGCCAAATCCTGCTGACTATGATGAAGAAATTAAATCTTTGGGCGGATGTGTATATTATGCTCCACGACTCTATCCTCACAACTATCCTAGCTATTTTAAATGGATGAAATGTTTTTTTGCAGAACATCCAGAATATAAAATTATTCATTCGCATATTGATTCCATGAGTTACTTGCCTTTATTGGCTGCTAAAAAAGCCGGCTTACCAATTAGAGTTGCTCATAGTCACAATACTAATATAGATAAAGACTTTAAGTATCCGTTAAAACAATTTTTCCGTAGTCAGTTACCGAGCGTGGCTAATTGTTATTTTGCTTGCGGTGTTGAAGCTGGAAATTATTTATTTGGCAAAAGGAGTTTTCAAGTTTTGCCAAATGGAGTGGATGCTCCTCAGTTCTTTTATAATGAACAACTAAGAAAAACCAAACGTTCCGAACTAGGTTATAAAGACGAATTTATAATTGGACATGTTGGGCGTATTTCTTATCAAAAAAATCATAAATTTTTAATCACTATATTCAAAGAACTTTTGAATATGGAACCCTGTTCACGACTAATGCTTATTGGTGTGGGGGAAAAAGAAGAAGAAATTCGTCAAATGACTAATGCGTTAGGCTTAGCAAATAAAGTTGACTTTTTAGGTAAACGCAGTGATGTACACGAGTTGTATCAAGTTATGGATGCATTTGTATTACCATCGTTATTTGAAGGAGTGCCTTTGGTTGGCGTAGAAGCTCAATTTGCTGATTTGCCTTGCTATTTTTCTGATAAAACGCCTAAAGAAGTACAATTTAGTGATAAAACAAGCTTTCTCAGCTTAAGTTTAGGCCCTAAGGCTTGGGCAGAGACAATTCTTGCTGCCAAAAATAAACAGCGCAATAGCAATCGAGAGATTATTAAAACAAGTTCTTTTGATATAAATAACTCATATCAAAGACTTGTGGACTTATATTTTGCTTTACTATCGAATTTGAAAGAAAGATAATCATGAAATTATTAACAGAAGAAGCATATCAAATATTTAACGCATACTCACCAGCACCACAAGGAAGTGCTTATAGTTCAGAGTGTATATTTCAACAAGAAGTTCCTGATCTTGATGCGAGCATAATTCTTCCTTGTTACAATGTGGAACCATTTTTAAGAAAATGTTTGGATTCTCTTGTGCATCAAAAAACTTCATTTTCTTACGAAATAATAGCGATTAATGATGGCTCAAAAGACGGCACTGGAGCAATATTAACTGAATATGCGGAGAAATATAAAAATTTAAAGGTAATAACACAAGTTAATAAAGGATTATCCGCTGCTCGTAATATAGGTATGGAAAACTCACGAGGACGATATCTTCTGTTTGTTGATTCCGATGATTATGTTTCGGAAAATTATCTACAAGAATTATTAAGAGTAGCTATTACTAGAGATATAGATATTGTTGCATGTTCATATTACAGCTTCATTGGGCTTATAAAAAGCACTTATAGAAATCCTAGAAATAGTCAGGATAGAGCGTTTCTTAGTGGGGTTCCTTGGGGAAAAGCATATAAAAGGGAATTTTTCAACCACATAAAATTTCCCGAGCAATATTGGTTTGAAGATACCGTGATTGCGCACTTGATTTATCCTCAATTAAAGACCTTTGCAACTATCGATACTTGTTACTATGCATATCGTAGGAATATTTATGGAATAACAATATCTTCTCAAGCTAAACCTAAGTCCATAGATACTATTTTTGTAACTGAACACATATTGGGATTAGTAGAGAAATTGTATGGGAATACTTTGATGGAAAGTTCAGAGTATTTTGAATTGCTATTGGAACAATTTCATTTGAATCAGCAACGCATCATGGAATTGCCGGAACAATATCGAAAATTACTTTTTGAATTGCAAGCTTCCTACATGCAAAAATATTATTCTGACTTTTCGACTACACAGGCTAAAAATGCCAAGTATTTACAAGCGTTACAGCAAAATGATTATAATTTGAGCAGAATGATAGTAAAAAAAAGCATGACAAATAGGTTGATAGATATACTGAGGAAATATTTATGAAAATAGATTTACATAATACATATTTTCTAAGTTTTATAGTAATTTGTTTATGGATGCCAGTTTTATTTTTGGGTAGTTCCATTACGAATTTATTTTTTTTGCGACCATCCCATTGCTTTATTGCAATTTTTGTATTGTATTTATTATTTAAGGGAAAAAGGCCTAATATTTATAATTGTCTTTTGTTAGGTTACACGGGCATGGTGTTTCTAATTACTGTTTACAATGGTGGCGATGTTATAGATTTTGGAAAATCCATGTTGAAAACTATCACTGCTTGTTTATTGTTGCAGTTTTGTATGGATGAAGTTGGAGAGAAGTTTCAAAACATCATCAAAAATGTTTTGGGAGTGATGGTTGTAATTAATTTTTTGTTGATACTATTTTTTCCAGGTGGAGTCTATATTCAGGAACTTGTCTATAATAAGTGGGCTACAGAAAGGATTCCTTGGTGGCTTTTTGGCCATAAGAATTATCATGTTTTATGGCTTTTGGCAGTTAATATTCTAGCACAACTATCCATTGCAGAGCGTAAAGATGCTCGTTCTTATTGGGACTATTGTTTGTTTGCTATAACTCTTGTTACCCCCATATTTATCAAGTCTTCCACTGCTGTAATTGCTATGGTGGTGGCAAGTTCTGCTTTTCTTTTACAGCCTTGGAAGGATAGAATTGATGGTAAAAAATGCACGCTGTTTGTGGGTACCAGTTTTATAGCCTTAACTTGTTTTTTGCTGAATGCAGAAACTTTTAAAACAAGCTTTTTAAGCTTTATTCCTTCTCTTTTTGGCAAAGATTTGACTTTTACTGGAAGAACTGG
>JAKSVS010000007.1 GCA_024407815.1 Mycoplasmoidaceae bacterium | reverse complement strand
AAAACTTCTTCACGGTTTGTTAGTTTAACCTTAGCATATTTTCTTAACGCAGAGTTAGGTTTCTTTGGTGTCATAGTACCAACTCTGGTACAAACTCCTCTTTTAAGTGGGCTAGGTGAGTACTTTTGTCTTCTTTCGAAAGAATTGTAAGTACTTAGTAGCGCAGGAGATTTTGATTTTGATTTTTTACTTTTACGTCCATTACGTACAAGTTGTTGTATAGTAGGCATTTTTTCTCCTTTTTTCTTACTATTATTTGATACAACTTAGTCGTGTGTATCATACGTAATATTAATAATAACATAAAAAAGCTAATATTACATAATTATTTATGTAATAAATAACTAGGCTTGTTTGTTCTTATATTTTTTAGATTGTTTTATTATCTTAAGCAATTGTTCAATGCAAGCATCATATTGCTTTGTTTTAAATAAACGATCTGCTTCTGAATATTGGGTCTTCAAATCGTTGTATTTTCTATACCTATTTGCATAAATCAATAGCTTGCTAGCATATGTTTTGATAACATATGAACTAGTTAAACGTTGAGATATTTGGTTGCCTTGATCAATTATTGAAGTTATGTTTGAAGCAATAGCATCAAAATCAGGTTGTTTATCTGTCACGATTTGTTTTGAGTATTCTTCTATTTGCTTAATATTGCTTTCTATAACAGAAATTAGATACTTGCTTTCTTCATCATCTGGAACAAAACGTTTAATGAATGCAAGTAGTTGTCAGAAACAGATGTACATATCATTTAAATCAGTAACTGTTTTGATTACTTTTGCTAGTGTATCATTAATTAGGTCAATTGATTCAACAATTTCTTGTTTGTTTCTAACAATTAAATTACCGATATTGTTCAATTCTCTAATAGCGTTGACTTTTTCGTTGTGAGTTGAATAATTGACTTGTTTTGCTGCGTTGTTTAGAACATCAATATAATTAATGTTCTTTTCAATCGTGTCAAAATTGCTAATAATTTTTGGTTCCAATACAAAGTATTGTTTAAGTTCTCTTAGCGAATTAATAATATCATTTTTGTTGTCTAGTATGCGGTCAGATTGTTCTTTAATTTCATTTAGGCCTGCAGCAATAAAAGCTGGAGTTGATAGATGAATATATGTGAATTGATTAACTTGGTTTAACGTATTAATTGCATTAATACCAAATTGTTTAGCTTTAGTTAATTCCAATTTAGCATAGTTGCTAACAAAACCCTTATATGCATGATTAAAAATAGTTAGTAGATCTTGCAATGTTTGTAAATCTCTTGCATCAATTTCGTCATAGTGAGCAGCAATTATTTTGTCATTAGAATTTTTTGATGCACGAAGATATTCATTAACTATTTGGAAACGATATATAACTGGTATTACATCAGCCAATGTTTTAAGTTTGTCTTTTAAATCAATTAGAGTGCCATATGTTGTTTTGTAATCAAATTCATTTGATAACTTAGGCATTGATTCGAAAGTTAACTTTGTAGCTGATATCAAATCACTTATCTTAGTAAAATTTTCATGGTATTGAACTTTTTGAAAGAAGAAGTCAGATAATTTTTCATAGATCTCACGAAGGTTTTGCGTAGCAATTTGAACGGTTGTTCCATATTGTGTGTAATGATCGTAAGCCGTTTTTAATTTATCGAGATTTTCTAACGCTTTATTTAAATCTTGTTCAATTAAATTTTGGTAATTCTTTGTTATTTTTAAATTAAATAAATTTAATTCGACAAGCGATGTATTGATGTTTTTCTTGACATCTTCCAAGTTAACTTTTAGTTTTTGATACATTGAAATGTATCTCTTAAGTTCAAGTTTATTTCCAATATCGTGATTGTCCAAAACTTGAATCTTAAAAATGTTAATACTATTAATTCCGTTTTGAATCTGATTTCATTTTTTAATCAATTTCAGTTGTTTTCTAAAATACAGTTTATTGATTACAAAGAAGGCAGTATAGACAAGCAAACCAGCGACAGCTACAACTAAAAATACTATCGTAATAGCTAAAATTATGTTGGTTGATTTGTCTGGTGTTGGCATATATAATCATTCTATAATAAACAAAATAAAAAAGAGTAAAACTCTTTTTTAAACTTTGTTTTAAGCTGACTTTTTCTTGTTTTCAATCCGCATTTCAATCGCACTTGGCACACAACAAATGAGAACAAATACCACAAGCGTAACAAGCGTTGTAATAGTACCGAGCATATCTATCGATCATGACTCATCGCTGTGTGGTCATTGATAAACTAGGAAGATGTCGGCAATTGATGAAATAACGATGAACAAGACAGCAACATCAATTAAAACAGTTGCGACGATTGAACATCATGTGAACCCTTTAACTTTTGTAACTTTAACTTTGTTAGTTTTTCTGTTTATCATCGCTCCTATTATTGCAAATGAAATAAACAAGAATGCAAATGTTGATGCTCAGTTAGCGACCAAGTCAACAAATGAATATAGAGAGTTGACGTAACCAATACCGGTTGAATCATATCCTTCAGCTCGTGTTGAAGTGCCATCCCATATAATTGGCGTCATTTTTACAGCGCCATAACCGTTAGCATCTTTATATGCCAAAGCACCAATTAGTGTAAATAAAATAAAGAACACTATTGTTATTGCTCCTGCATATATCAAGCCGATTTTGTTGTTTTTCTGACTAGCAACTTTAGATTTTAATCGATCAGAAAAAGGCAAATCACCCTCTTTAATTAATTCTTGATAAAAAAGAGGATTGTATATTGCTAAACCATTAATAATTCCAAATATACCTATTGCTATTAAGATTTGGACTATACCTATAACTCAATGGTAACCATTGTCATTAAATCATTCTAATGAGCTGATGTTTCCTTCGTTTGAACCAAATAGTAAAGAAATAGCGATTAGTAAATTGATCACAGATACAATTAACAAACCGATTACGATAGCTAGTGGTGTCTTTTTTGGTTCTTCCATTTCTGATTGTATTCCAGCAGCGGTATAGAAACCGTCGTAACTAAATATGATTGCTGGAATGGAACCAATAATTCCTAGAACAGGAAACATATTTATAAATTTAGTGTGAGTATTATCTGAATATTTTGGCAAAATATGTTCAGAAAGATTTTCAGCACCATTTCCTGTCGCAGCTAATGTTATTCCGGCTATAACACAGAATGCTAGTGGAACGAATTTAACGCTCGTAACAATTCAGTTTTGAATGTTGCCAAACTTACTTGACAAACCACTAACGATAAAGAACCAACTACCAATAGCTAAAGCTATTATTGCAGCAATTCACCATTGGGTTTGTCAACCAAAGGCGTCTTGAAATTGTAACACTGCATAATATGGCATTATAAAGAATGTTAAAGGCAAATATAAAAACGCCATAAAGTTTTTTGCGGCTTTATAAATATATTTATGGCAGAAGTTTTTAACTCAGGAAATAGAACCTAAGTTACTGTTTGTAGTTGCAGAAGCAACTTCAGTTAAAGAAACTCCCATGCAAATTATTGCAAATATTGACAAAATTCATGAAACTAGAGTTAAAACTCAGCTTCCGCCAACGTTTCCAAGAATTTCATGGTTCTTTAAGAAAACACCACCGCCAATAGTTGAACCGATAACTAAAAAAATAGCAGATATGAAACTTATCTTCTTCTTTTTTAGTTCTGTTTTTGACACTTTTTTCTGTTTTTTCATAATGATTATTATAACAAAATAGTTATATATTTCAATATAAACTATAATTATTGCTATGAAATTCAAGAGTACATTTTGTTAATCAAAAATGTTTTTCAACGTGAGCTATCTAAAAATTTAAATCTACTACGTGTTTCTGCTCCGCTATTTGTTACACCAGACTCTGGTTTTCAAGACGATTTAAATGGTGTAGAACGTAAAGTTGTGTTCGATATAAAAAAAGAACAAAGCAAAACTGGAAATTGTTCAATCTTTAGCAAAATGGAAAAGATATGCTCTTAAGAAATATGATTTTAGAACATATCATGGCTTATACACAGATATGAATGCTATTAGACGGGACGATAGCGTTGATCAATTGCACTCAATCTATGTCGATCAATGAGATTGAGAAAAACCAATTCTTGCTAAAGATCGAACTATTAAGTATCTTAAAGATACTGTAAGAAAAATTTATAAAGCATTTTTTAGCTACTGATAAGGCAATTAAACAACACGGGTATAAGAAAGTTAAATTAGTTAAAGAAGTTTTCTTTATCACCCCACAAGAATTACTTGATATGTATCCTAATTTGACACCTGAAGAAAGAGAATATAAGATTGTTAAAAAATACGGTAGTGTATTTATTATGCAAATTGGTAATAAATTATCTAATGGTAAGCCCCATGGTAATAGGGCACCAGACTACGATGATTGGAACCTTAATGGTGATTTAATTTTCTACCATGAAGTATTAGATTGTTGTATGGAACTATCTTCGATGGGTATTAGAGTTGACAAAAAATCAATGATGATTCAATTGAAACAAGCTAAAAAGCTTGAGAGATTAAAATACTCATATCATAAGGTGTTGCTAGCTGACAAAATTCCATTAACAATCGGTGGTGGTATTAGTCAATCAAGATTATGTATGTTGCTTTTAGGCCGTGCACATATCGACGAAGTTCAATCATCATGTTGAGATGAAGAAAATTTAAAATGGTGTAAAAAACACAACATTCATTTACTATAAAAAATTACTTGGGGAAAACAACCAAGTAATTTTTTTTGTTTTCTAAACTATAGTTTAGATTGCTATATTTTGCTAATTCAATTTTTAGCTTATCAAATAAATCATATCCAACTTCAAATCATGCTTCTTTAAAATTGTGTTTTGACAATCATAAGAAGAAATGTTTGTAGAAATACAAACCGTTTTCTGGGCCAACTAGTGCTTTTTTGTTTTCTCACTTATACATCTTTTTGTTTTTGAAATTATCTTTGTTGATATATGGCGGGTTGGAAATCAAATAATCAACAGTATGCAAACTATTTAGATATTTAATTGCATCTTTTTGTTCTACAAGGATGGCAGTTTTTTGTTTCATGCAATTGATTCCTGTGTTATACACAGGCGCTCAATATTTATCAACGCAAGTAACATTAAACTGCGGTATGTTTTTCTTTATTGTGATTCCGATGCAACCACTGCCACAACATAGATCAATAAGTTTTGCTGCTTGATCGTTTTTATGTTTGCTAATAAAATCTATTACCATTTGCTCGGTAATATCACGTGGTGATAAAACCTTTTTGTTTATAACAAAACTTAAATTGCAAAATTTAGCTTGTTTAGTTATATGGGCAAGCGGACACTGTTTAACGAAATATTTCTTACAAAGCTTTGTAAATTTGCGCTCTGAAAAATCAATTTCTTCATTTTTTAAAGAAACAAATGTTTCTTTGTTTTTAACCTTGCTAGACAAATAAAACAAAATTTCAAAAAAGATTACGTTGTGATCCAAACCACAATCTTTTTGAAAATTAAGTAGTAATTGGTTAAAAGTCATATTAAATCTTTAATTGTTCCATTAGCTTTGCTTGTTCATCAGCTATCAATTGGTCATGGATTTCTTCTAATGTTCCACCTTGCATTATGAAATCAAGCTTATTTAATGTTAAGCCGATACGATGATCTGTAATTCTGTTTTGTGGGTAGTTGTACGTTCTGATCTTTTCAGCACGTTCACCAGTACCAACTTGGTTACGTCTAGTTGTATCTTCTTGTGCCTTACGATCATCTTGAGCCTTTTGTCAAAGTTTAGATTGTAGCATCTTCATTGCTAAAGCTCGGTTTTCAATCTGACTACGTTCAGATTGACTAGCTACGACAATCCCTGTTGGAAGGTGGGTAATTCTAACAGCTGATTCAGTACGATTAACGTGTTGACCACCAGCACCAGATGCTCGGTAGACATTAACCCGTAAGTCAACAGGATTAATTTTAATTTCGATATCATCCAATTCTGGCAATACTGCAACAGTTATTGTTGATGTGTGAACTCTACCTTTTGATTCAGTAGCAGGAACACGTTGAACACGGTGAACACCTGATTCAAATTTCATTTTAGAGTAGACAACATCACCTTTAACTGTAAAAGACAAATATGAATAACCTGCACCTTGTACAGAAACATCTAATATTTTACATTTTCATTTTTGGTTATCAAAATAACGTTTGTATGTGTCAAATAAATCAGAGACAAATAATGCTGATTCATCACCACCAGCAGCTGGACGCATTTCAATAATAACGTTCTTATCATTGTTTGGGTCAACTGGAAGCAATAGTGTCTTAATTTCTTGTTCAAGGACAGGGATTTTAGCACGGATTGTGTCCAAGTCAGCTTTGGCCATATCAATTAATCCTTGGTTTTTAATGTTTGAATCATTTAACACTTCTTCAGCTTGCTTAGCATCATCTATTATTTTTTTAAGTTCTTTGAACTTGGCAGCAACAGGTTCATGTTTTTTAAGTTGGATATTAATCTTTTTAACTTCGGAAAAAGGTAAAGTAGTATCAGTTTCTACCTTGTTTGATAATTCAGCAAAGTCTTGCGCAATTTTTGCTACTGTTGCAAATAATTTCTTGTTATATTCCATTAATACCCTCCAAAACAAATAAAAAAAGACAAACAAAAATGTTGTCTTTTTTATTCTATAGTTACTTAGCTAGATCGTCAAGATTTGAAATAATGGTTTTATTTTGTTTTTTAGCTCTAACCTTTTTAGGTTTAGGTTGGTAGTTCTTCTTCTTAAACTTCTTAGCAAGTCTTTCTGCTCTACCTTTAACGTTTGAATCAATTGACTTGCCAACAAATACTGGGTGGCAATTAGCACAAACGTCAACAGAAACTACGTCAGCCTTACATGTTGACATAATTTTGTATTCTGCGCCACATGATGCGCATTTGAATGTGGTTAATTTTGATTGTGGATGAATTTTTTCTTTCATAATAAAACCTATTTCTTATGTAATATCTATTTTATATTAAAAATATTATTTATTTTCAAAAACTATTAGAGTGAAGGCCAAATTCAGGATCTAGTTTTTCAACTTCAGTCGTTAGTGCTCTGTGATTTTTGTTGCCAATTATTGCAATGTATTCTGAATTTGATGGAATTAAACTATTAACAAAGTTAATAAAACATTCATCATCATAGCCGGTTCCAGCTATATACAAAACATCACTGTAACTATTTATTTTTTCAATAGCCATTATTTTACTTATAGCACCAACCATTGTTGCATTTTTATCACAAATGTGGACATAGTGAGATGTTTTATCTTGATTAATTTTAATTGTTTTGTTCTCACTATCTCAATAGTGATTAAGACTACCAATTAACTGCTCAGTAAATTGCTTATCAAATTTACCATAGTAAGTGAAATAGCTTACATCTACTATGTCGGTTCTTGTTAGTGCTTTGGTTAGCAAGTCGTAGCTGGGAATAACATCATATGGACCATATGAGTTATCTTTGTTAACACTATAACCAACATTATCTGAAACGAAAATAAACTTCTTATCAGCTGTATAAATACCAACATTTACATTACTCATAATTCCGTGGTGGACTATTGTGTATACAACGTTATTGTTAAGAGGTATGGAATCAATAATCTTATTGTTAGTAATATCATAGATTATTGCTCCACAACTAGCAATTAAATAACCCTTGGTTATGTTTTGATTACGCACAAAATTAATTCCATCAGATAAACCGTTAGTTGTTTGAATAACTATCGTTTGATATTGTGCTGCATCGTGCATTACTTTATAAACAAGAGGTAAGTGTTTATATTTGCTTTCCTCTTGTTTATTTGAATTTAAATCTAAATTTAAATCGAAAACTACAATTTTTTTATGAGTAGTTGTATCTTCCATGATTATTTGTGTGATTGGATACGTTTAAGCAGAATGTCACCAAACTTAGCAATTGGAACGTTTGTTACATTCGATTTACCGTATTTACGGTAAGAAATTGATTTTGATTTGATTTCGTCATCACCAAAGACAATTTGGTATGGAATCTTTTTGATTTGACCATTTCTAATCCTTTTGCCAAGTCTTTCATCACTGTGATCAACTTCTACTCTAATACCTTGATCTAATAGTTTTTGAGCAAATTCATCGCAGTGTTTCTCGTGAACAGGGGCAACCGGGATTAGTTGCACTTGAACTGGAGCAAGTCATAGTGGGAATACACCTTTATTAGATTCAAGAAGAATTGACATGAATCTTTCAAGGGTTCCAATAATACCACCGTGAACTAGAATTGGTTGTTGCATTTTACCATTCTTATCAATAAACTGAAGGTTAAATCTAGAAGGTAATAAGAAGTCAAGTTGAATAGTTGACATAGTAATGATGTGACCAAGTGCTGTTTTCATTTGGATATCAATCTTTGGACCATAGAAGGCTGCTTCGCCAACCTTCTTTTCATATTTCATACCCATTCTATCCATACATGCTTGTAATTCTTTTTCTGCTTTTTTTCACATTGTAGGATTATCAAAGTATTTTTCTTTATCCTTAGGGTCATGTAATGATAAATCAATACGGTGAATTTTGATGTTGAATGTTTTAAGTGTTTGCATTACAACATCATAATAATGTCTAATTTCTGATTCAATTTGGTCTGGACGAATAATTACGTGTGTATCAATTAATTGCATTTGTCTTACACGTTCAAGACCAATTAAACCACCAGAAGCTTCATATCTATGAAGAATTGCTTTTTCAGCTATTCTAAATGGTAATTCACGATAGCTTCTTGGTTTTGCTTTATAAACTAACATGTGGTGTGGACAAGTCATTGGTCTTAACACCATAACTTGTTTATCAATTGTTAATGGATTGAACATGTTTTCACGATAGTGGAATCAGTGACCAGACGTTTTGTATAGTTCATCAGAACCTAAAATAGGTGTTGAGACAAAATGGAAACCATTACGTAGTAAGATTCTTCTTACTTCGTCATCGATTTCATACATAACAGCAGCACCATTTGGCATTCAAATTGGTGCACCTTGTCCTGCTAAATCATTAAATGTAAATAAATCAAGATCAGCACCTAATTTACGGTGGTCTCTTTCTTTTCTATCTTGAGCGATAGCTTCATAAGCTTTTAGCTCATCTTTGCTTGAATAAGCATAACCAGTTAATCTTTGCAGTTGCTTATTTTTTGCAGAACCTAATCAGTAATTTCCAGCAACGTTTTCAAATTTAAATGATTTGATTTGGTTAAAAGCGACCTTGTCTTCTAATTTATTGATAAAAGCAAATTCATCATTTATTTTGATTATTGGAATTACTTTTTTGTCTCATTGTTTAACTCAATGAGCTAGATATTTGTTTTTCTTTAAACAATTACATTGTTTAACCTTAGCAATATTTGCTTTTTTGAATTCAACAACATTTTTTCTATTGTAAATGAATTCAATTACTTCATTTTCAAGTTTTTTAAAGTCAGAGATTGAAATGGGCTTTTTGCTTTCAAAATCAACATAAAAGTCGTTTTCTAATTCTCCGATGTCAGCGATTATAGCATTATGCTTTTTTGCTAAAATAAATGCAGCAGCATATGCCATTAATTTATTTAATTTCATTTTTTCTCTTCTTATTTAGTAGATATTTCTTTTGGTTTTGTTCAGTTAATAATTTTCGTTATAAGTATCGTGGTTTGATAAAATTTCGTTCTTTTAGAGTAAAACGTTCTTAATTCACCTTCAATAATTAAGGTGCAACCAGGATTTTCTTGTACTATCTTAGCTAATTGGCCAGCTAATGGACGGTTAGCATAAGCGCTGAATGAATATGATGGTTTGTATTGATTAAACACTTTTTCGTGTTTTAAATTAATGAAGAATCCACCTTCTTCTTTGTTTTTTCCTCAAGAACTGTGCGTCACTACACCTTGTAGTACTACTGTATTAATCATAATTATCCCTAGTAAATAATGATATTAATCATTATAGAGTCGTTTTGTAAAATAAATATATTTATTTTATAATTCTAATTTCATTTATAATTTATATATACGTTATTATGACGATTTTTAAAACAAATCAAATTAATGATATAGTCGCTTGTATAAAATCTGGCAAAGCAGTAATTTTACCAACAGATACCGTATGAGGCATCGCTGCTGAGCACGAGAATTTAATCTACGATATAAAACGTCGTAGTAGGGAAAAGAAGGTAATTAAATTCGTTTCATCAGTTGATGAATTGCAAATGCCTTCTTTTTTATTGAATGTTATCAAAAAATACTGGCCTGGGGCTTTGACAATAATCTGAAAAGGGATTAGTTATCGCATGCCTGACGCCCAATATATTATTGATATAGTCAAACAAACCGGTCCTTTATATCAATCTAGCGCAAACATATCGGGCAATGACCCAATAACCAGCCCAGAACAGGCTTTAAAAGAGTTCTCAGACTGTTTAGACAAGTTCGCCATAGTCAGCAACGACCCAACCCAACAACTCTCGTTTAAACCATCAACAATCATTAATTTAGATACCTTAACGGTTGTCCGGGATGGCCAAATTGATGGAAAGAAAATAATTGATGAAATTAAAAAAAGGAAACCATAAATATGAAATCCAAATCAAAATTAAGACCTCATAAATCAATATTTAGAGATGTAGCAACTAGCTTCTGCTTGCTAGGTGCTTCAGCAGGTATTGTCTTTGGTGTTTCTGCTGGAATGTTTAAAATCCAATACATGGATTTAACTAATCCAGAAGCTAGGCTTTTTGCCGCTAATAACAACTCATATACTTCTGAAAACATTGTTTCTAAATGGAATATGGAAGAAGTTAAAGATGCTTCTGGAAACGTAACCATTCCTGGTGTCGACATGGAAGAGTATGGCATCACTAAGAATATGACTACTCTTGCAGAGTGACAAAAATGACACCCAGGTGCAACATCTGCTCCTTTCCTTAATAGTAAAGATCTGGGAATGAGCACAGCTGAAGGAAGCAACATTACTGCTGACCAAATGGCAGCTAGATATAACAAAGCAGCAATGGTTATTGATGGCGCAACGCACTCAACAATGGACCGTTCATTCAACCAATCATTGTATGAAGGTCTTGTTAACTTTGTTAAAAACAAATCTGTTGCATCATATGATCCAGAAGGATCTGGTTCAAGTAAGAACTCTGCCCAATCATACAAACCAACTCAAGACAACACAACAGAATTTATTAATACATACACATCAGTTATTAAACAATCTGATATTGTTGGTTTAGCTGGTTTTAACCATGCTACACCACTTAATAGTATGATGCAACATGCAGAAATCGATGGTGGAGTAAGTGCTTTTGCATCAGTTAAGGATAATGTTGTTAATGAGCTTGCTCAAAAAACAGGTTTTATTCTATTAGACTCAAATATTTCTAACAACCAAAATATTGCATCTGTACAGTTTAAAGCTGACCAACCTGGTTTCCTTACTGCTTTAGCTACATGTGAATATTTTGTTAATAACCTTGATATGTATCATGATAACTATCAAGATTTAGCAGTAGCTGAATTTGGTGGTGTTGCTATTCCAACAGTTGTTATTTACATGGGTGGTTTCCAAAGAGGTATTGAATTCTGAAATTACACTTTATTAAAATCTGTATTTGTGAAAGGTGCTGAGCAATACTTTGGTGCTAATGAAGGACAAGCATTTAAACAATGCAAAGAAACTTTTGAAAAGCTTGTTACTCATAGTAAATACAAAGATGGTATTGAAGCCTTAAAACAGAAACAACTAGCTGAAGCTATTGCATCATTCCAAAAAGAATATACACAAAAACTTTATGAAGAATATGCTGTTAAAATAATAAAGTTAGGTGACGTTAGTAACCACTTCTCTGGAACTTTTGCGGCTGGAGATGCAGTCGGTATTACAAAACAATATCTAAACCGTGGTGCTCAAGCAATAATTGCTGTTGCTGGTCCACAATCTCTTGACGCTGCTAAAGAAATCCAAGCACAAAAATCTAAATGTATAGTTATAGGTGTTGACTCAGCTATGGAAGATGGTGACTATCAGAGATACCACAGTGGTGTTTCTAGTAAAGAATACACAGATACTGATCCATATGTTGATAAGAATGATGCACCAGACGGTTCACATTCATCACAAGCTAATTCAATTATTAAATTTTCAGCTGTTAAGGATATTAAAACAGTATCAAACAAAATAACTAGATCAATTTGTAATGGCCAAAACTGAGACATTAGTGCAACAGATGAATCAGGCAATGAATTAAACATTCCCGATCCTGAAAATGCAGTATGTGGTCCTGGTTTTCAAACATGCTGCAACATCAAGAATGGTTTAATCTCAATATCATGAGATGGTTTTTACCCTCTAGTTCAAGCATTAATGAATGTTAATTTCCTAGGAAGTGAAGGTCAAAGTGACTTCGCTTATTATTGAAGCCAAGCAGTTGATGCCTACAGCGAAAACCCAAAAACAGCTGCGCTTTGAGAAGCATTACCAGAGGAATATAGAAAAGGTATTGCAGACATCGACAATTTGTTAACTTATAAAAGAGCTGATGACAAAGGCAACCCAACAGTTTGGTACCAAAATTACAGTACTACAATGGCTATTCTTGGTATTTTGCTTAACACAGCACAAATTACATTTGACCGTACAATGACTTTAAAAATTAATGAACAAACAGGTCAATATGAAGTCCTTGGTGAAAAGGAAACTAAAGAAATGTCAATACTTGATTGGTTAGAAACCAACATGTATTTCTCATGCTAGAAAGGGGTGGAATATGAGTATATTTAATAAAAACAAAAATGCTGCCGCTTCTATAAGAGAACACAAAGGCAAATATGCCATTGAAATGAGAAATGTTATTAAAACATTTGCTGGTGGTAAGATCATTGCTAACTCTAATGCAAACATTAGCGTTAAGTGAAATGAAATTCATGCCCTTTGTGGTGAAAATGGTGCTGGTAAATCTACACTAATGTCTATCTTGTTTGGTTTGTATCAACAAGATTCAGGTGAAGTTTATGTTGGTGGTAAGAAAGTTAATTTCAAAAACGCTATGCAAGCAAATGCTGCTGGCTTAGGAATGGTTCACCAACACTTCAAATTAGTTAATGCTTTTAACTTATTGCAAAACATAATGTTAGGTGCAGAAACAACAAAAGCTGGTTTCATCTTAGATGAAAAACCTGCAGTTGAAAGAATCAAAACAATTTGTCAACAATATAATTTCAATATTGATTTGTACCAAAAAACTTCTGAAGCAAGTGTTGGTACACAACAAAAAGTTGAAATCATTAAATTGCTTTACCGTGGTGCTGAAGTCTTAATCTTCGATGAACCAACTGCCGTTTTATCCGATGATGAAATTGCTGGTTTCCTTGAAATGTTAAGAACATTGAAAAGACAAGGTAAAACAATTATTTTAATTTCTCACAAGCTAAATGAAGTTCTTGATGTTGCCGATACAATAACAGTACTACGTAAAGGTGTTACGGTTGGAACATTCCCAAGAGCTGATGTTGATACAGCAAGATTAGTTGAATTGATTGTTGGTCGTAAGATGATTGAAGACCCAAACAATTTAAACTTTGAAAACAAGATGTCTACAATCATTAAGATTGAACACATTAAAATGCACAAACAAAACGATAAAAATATACCTGCAATTTATGACTTATCATTGACTGTAAATTCTGGTGAAATTGTTGGAATAGCTGGTATTGAAGGTAATGGTCAATCAGAACTTGCCTTAGCCTTGGCTGGTATTCAACACCCAGATGCTGGTAAGATAACATTCTGTGTTTCAGGTCTTGATACTGATATAACACACGAAACACCAAAGATTATTTCTAATTTAGGTTTATCGCATGTACCAGAAGATAGACATAAATATGGTTGCGTACTTGATGAAACAGTTGCTTACAATTTAGTAACAAACCAAATTGATTCGCAATTGTATAACCGCTTTGGTTTCTTAAAACTAAAAGAAATTAGCATGAATGCTAATAACTTATGTACAAAGTTTAACGTTTTAGGTGCTAATAAAGGTAAATCGATATTTAGATCTTTATCTGGTGGTAACCAACAAAAAGTCGTTGTAGCAAGAGAATTAACTAAATCACACTCAGTTATTGTTTTGGTACAACCAACACGTGGTTTGGACATCGGTGCTATTAACACAATTCATAGCTACATCCTTGATGAAGCTAAAAAAGGTAAGGTTGTTATCCTTATTAGCTACGAACTTGATGAAATCTTAAAGATTGCTTCAAGAGTAGTAGTTATGGACCATGGAAAAATAGTTTATGATGGTCTAAAAACAAAAACTGACCGTCAAACTATCGGTAAATACCTAATGCGTACTGGTAAAGCAGAAATACCTGCTGAAGCAGTGAAAGGAGGTAACTAATGACTAGTAAATCTAATTCTAAGTTAAGAATGTTTAACAAATGACAGAAATTTATTCACTCAGATGTTAGACATTCAGTGACTAAAAAGATTTTAGCAACAATTGCATCAATTCTTATTGCTTTCGTAATCGCTTTAGTTATCGCGTGCTCCGTTTGTGGAACGTGAGATAGATTCAGAGATGTTTTAAAAACAATCTTCGCATCTGGATTTAGCGATGGCAATACTCTTAATACACTATTTAGTAATATGGGTATTCTAATCGTTGGTGGTATGGCTTTCATCTTTACTTATAAAGCCGGTTTGTTCAACATTGGAATTTCTGGCCAAATGGTGGCTGGAGCAACAGTTGCAACAATAATTTGTCACCTTGCTGGTTTACAACCAGGTCTTAACCAATTTGTTATTTTAGTTGCTAGTATGGCAACTGGAGCTCTTGTCTCAGGAGTAATTGGTGGTTTAAAAGCTTTCTTGAAAATCAACGAAGTTGTTTCTTCAATTATGTTTAACTGGATACTTTACTTTATGTCAATAATGACATTAGGAATGCTGCCAATTCCAACTGATGCATCTAGTCTTAATACTAATGCGCCTGCAGATTCACTGTTATTTAGATGAAATGGTAACAGTTGACTACCATTATTAATAATCGCTGGTGTTATCGTTATATTTGTGTTCATAATTCTAAATTACACTGTATTTGGAAAGAAACAAAAAGTAACCGGTTTAAGCAATACAGGAGCGTTAGCTGCTGGTTATAACGTAAAAGCTAACATGATTACATCAATGGCTATTTCTGGTGCCATTGCTGGTGCGCTTGGAATTATGGTATATTGTGGTTTTAACCCAAATATGCCAGTTACTGCTGCAGCTAAAACTATTCCACAAGAAGGATTTAATGGTATATCAGTTGGTTTGATTTCAATGTGCAACCCAATTGCAACACTACCTGTTTCATTCTTCTTCTCAATGGTTAAAACATCTGCTAGTGATTTACAATTACTCGGAATTGATAACCACATTGCTGATGTTGTCTTTGGTATTGTAGTATATGGTGCTGCTGCAATTTCATTGTTCTTGAACATGAAACCATACTGATTGACTTTGAATATATTCAAAGGAAAGAATTATTCAAAGATTCAGCATGAAAGAAATATGTCAAACATTGAATTAATTTCAATGTCATCTGATCAATGCGCAATCTTACGTAAGTATTTTGTTTACTACCAAAAGCAAGTAAATGCTCGTTCATCAATGGATTTGAAAAAATCTATTAGATTCAAAATGTGGATTGCTGATCTAAGATACAAATCTGCATTAAGAAAAGCAAAACGTCGTGTTAAAAAAAATAAAACAAAAGATTTGTTGACAGGCGAAAGATTCTATAAACAAGAAATGATTCATCTTTTGTTTGACAAGAAACTTCAATGCTATGTAATAGCTGCTCCTGAAGTTAAATCACACATTAAATACATTAAGGTTAATAGTGGAATTCTTGCTAATCCAGGATTTAAAACTAATCTTGAAAGTGCACTTAAGTGTAAAGTAAGTGAAGACTTAATTGCAAAAATTAAAGCTGAAAGCGACAAACTTGAAGCTAATCCATTTAATGATAGCAAGATTAGATTAGTTGCTTACATTTCATACTTGCAAACTTTAAGATCAGGTCTTAAATATAGAATTGATGTAACAAAAGAAAACAAATTAGCTTTCTTTGAATTACAACAAACTAGGAAACAATGCGAAAGCATTGGTCTAGGCGAAATTAGATCTAAAGAGCAATATGAATTTGCTCACGAGGCATATTACAAAGCTTTCTGAAAAACATATTCAATAGTTAACGCTCACTATGATATGATGGTTAAAACATTTACACGTGGTAAACCATTAAATATGATTGGTATTAGATTTGATCCTGCAATAACGGCTCAACTATACATTAACAATCTAAAGAAAGAAATTGCGGAAATTTCTTACTTGATTAATTGTCCATTAGATAAACAACAATTACAACAAGTTAGCTCATTAGTTTCTAAGGTTCAATACTTGTCTGCTAAGGTAGATGCCGGATCAAGCCAAGCAAGAAGCTACCGTAAAGCTGCATTGCCTTATTACAATAAGCATAGAATTGAAACTGACAAAGCTAAAAAGCTTCATCTCCAATTAAAAGCTAATACAAAGATGCTAAATAAATTAACAAAAAACCCAACAGGCGACTTTGAAGTTAATGAAATTAACAGAATTATTCAAAACGTTGAATCACTGTCATATGAGATTGCTGCTACAAAGCAAAGAGCCAATAATGCTTATAAGGTTGCTGATGACTTTGTAACAAGAGCAAAAGACGTTGCTGAAGATGTAGTTACTAACACAGTAGCGCGCGATCAAGCTAAACGAAAGATTGCTTCAATAGTTGAAAAAGCTCGTCAAACTGAAAAAGTAGTTCAACGTGATAAATGAGCTATTCAACGACAAATAAATGAAGAAGCAGAAAAAGAATTAAGAAAAATTGAATTAAAAAAGCAAAGAAAACTTGCTAGAAGGGGGGGAAAATAATATGGGAGACTTAGGCACATTATTAGATCTATCGTTCTTATTCACTGCCATACTATTAGCTGGTGCAATAGGTGGTTATCTATCTGAACGAGCCGGAGTTGTTAACCTTGGTATTGACGGCATGATGTGTATCGGCGCATTATTCTTTGGCATCTACTCATCAACTGGTTTCTGGGGTGGAACTCCATCATTCCCAACTATCATTGTTGCTTTATTGTTGACAATGGTTAGCACAATGATAATGGGAGCAATGCATGCGTTTGTCTGCATTAACCTCAAGGCTGACCACACAATTGCAGGTACTGCAATTAACTTGGTTGGTTTAGCTTTAGCAACATTCTTAAACAACCCTCTTGCTAAATTATTAAACCCAGGTGAATCATACCTTATGTGCAAGTATAATTCATGCTTGCCACTTGGACCATCATTATTTGGTAGTAGTTTAATAATCTTTGGAGTTATCCTTGTTATTGCTCTTCTTATCTTCTTTGTTGTAAACAAAACAAAAGTAGGTTTAAGATTTAGAGCTGTAGGTGAAAACCCTAATGCTGTTGATGCTCAAGGTATTTTAGTAATTAAATATCAATGAATAGCTGTATTGCTATCTTCAGCTATGGCTGGACTTGCTGGTGGTATCTTCTTATTTAAAACACAAACATTCAATGGTTATGTTCAATCAATGGGATATTTATCATTAGCAATTCTTATTACTGGTGGTTGGAGAATTCCAAAGATTACAGTATTTGCTATTGTCTTTGCCTTATTCAACGCTGCTGCAGCAACAACAACATTCACTCAATTAGGCATTCCTCAATTAGTTGTGTTTGCTGTTCCATACATAATTACATTAGTAGTTCTATTATTCTCAGGAAGAAAGAACCTTGCTCCGGCCCATTCGGGTATACCGTTTGAAAAGGTAGCACGGTAGCGCATGAAACTACAAATTGTCAAGAATTCGATTATTGACCATCAATTAACATTGATGCGTGATAAAAATGCTAATAGCCAACTATTTCGTAGTTGTTTAAAGACTATTAGTTATTTTCTTGCTGGTGAAGCAACTAAAGATCTTCCCACAAGAAAAGTTAATGTTGTTACACCAATATGTCCAACGACTGGAACAAAACTAGCTACGAAAGTGGTTCTTGTTCCAATTCTTAGAGCGGGACTTGGAATGGTTGATAGTTTTAGAGACATGATTCCAACAGCCAGAATTGGCCACATCGGTTTATACCGTGATGAAAAAACTCATAAACCAGTTAAATATTACTGCAAGATGCCTTCACAAATAAAAGGTGGTACTGTTATTTTAATTGATCTGATGTTTGCAACGGGTCATTCGGCAGCAGATGCAGTTGATATGATTAAAAAGTTCAAACCTAAAAAAATAATTTTTGTTTCTTTGGTTGCGGCTCCTGAAGGAGTTAAGTACTTCCAAAAGAAACATCCTAACGTAAGAATATTAACTGCTGCTCTTGACAAGAAGCTAAATGCCAACAAATACATTGTCCCAGGTCTTGGTGACGCTGGTGACCGTATTTTCGGTACTAAGTAATTAATTTAGTAATTTAATATTAAAAAGTTTATTTTACATATATAATAAATAAACCATATTTTACATTTATGGTTACAACCGCACTTAATAGAATTAAGTTTTGAAAAGGCGAGTCATGAAAGGATATGAAACTATGTTTGCAATATTTGAAACAGGTGGAAAACAATATAAAGTTCAAGTTAAAGATGAAATTTATGTTGAGAAACTTGAAGCAAAAGTTAAAGATAAAGTAACTTTTGATAAAGTTTTAATGATCGATGCAAAGTTTGGAAAACCTTACTTAGCTAATGCTAAAGTAGTTTGTGAGGTAGTTAAACAAGGCAAAGGTAAAAAGATTGTTAATATTAAACATTTGCCACAAAAACACCACACTCACAAGACAGGTCATAGACAACCATACACTAAACTTGTAGTAAAGGAAATAGTTGCGTAATGATCAAAATCATTTATACTGATAGCTCAATTAGTGTAACAGGACATGCTAACTTCGTAATAAGCGGAAAAGACATTGTCTGTGCTGGTGTAAGTGCAATAATTCTTGGTGCTTTAAAGTGATTCGATCCAAAAGATCTAACAATATCTAAAAAGCACGATAAATTAACAATAACACTTAAAAATCGCAACAAAGAAAACATGATGATGTTTGATCTAATTGTTAAACAATTACAACCAATTGCTAAAAAGTATAAAAAATACGTAAAGATTAAAAAAGGAAGATAATATGAAATTTGATTTACAGTTATTTGCTTCTAAAAAAGGAGTAGGTTCAACAAAGAACGGACGAGACTCTAATCCTAAGTTTTTGGGAGCCAAATTACCAGATGGTAAAATGGCTAAAGTTGGCCAAATAATTTACCGTCAAAGAGGTACAAGAGTATACCCTGGTAAAAATGTTGGTATGGGAAAAGACCACACATTGTTTGCTAAAAAAGCTGGTATCGTTAAATATACAAGATTTGGTGACAACAAACGCAAAGTAAGCATCGAAGAAAAGAAAGTTGCTAAGAAAGCAAAATAAATTAATAAAGATAGATTCTCTATCTTTATTTTTTATAATTAAGGTATGGAAAACAAATTGACAAACAAATTATTTGCTAATGTTGAAAACGTTAACAAATCAGTTCTTAAACAATATCTACTAATTTTTGCTATCTGATTAGTTATTTCAATCGGTTTAATAATATTGTTTATTCTTTATGCTTATGAGCTAAACAATCTTAACCACGTTACCGTGGTGTATAACGATGTGCCTAAATCAGTCTTAGAATGAAAGGCTGAGATGTATAACTACGATTTAACTGAGCAACAGAAGATTTATAAAGCAATGGTTGAGACAGTCTTTGGCAATGGCACAACTGCCTCTGGCGCAACATCTTCTATGCCAATAATTTGATTCTCTAATATGCTATTCATTCCTCAGTTTCAATTAACATCTGACTGAAAAACGGCATGAGATAACAAGATGTTAGAAATAACAACTGGCCAAGTATACATGCTTGTTGCGCTTATTTGTGCAATAGCAGGTTTAATTCTTTACGTAGTAACAATTGTTGAATATGCACTTAAGATTCGCCAAGCAAAGAAAAAAGGTTTAACAAACAAATACCCATTGTATTCAAACAACTATTCATTGTTTACAATGAAAACATATATTAACTTTGTTAGCGCTGTTGCTATATTCTTCTGTTTCTATGAACTTGGTGTAACTGTCTTAATGTTAATCTATATGATTATCATCAAACAAATATATAAGAAATTAGAAGCAATTAATAAGCGCAATAATATCTCTGCAAATATCTTTAGTACAAGCGATCTATCCTACTTTGGTCTTCTATTTGCAGTAATGGGAGCAATGATTGGTTATAGCTCCCTAAGCAGTTTCTTTATGAAATGATTAAATGTAGACATAAAGATTGCTCTTGATGCTCTATTCTCAACAGGTGGTATTGCTGTAGTAATTGTTGGTCTTGTAAAGAACCTTCTATCTAGTTCAATTACTGAAGTTAAGAAAAAAAATGAAGAATATTGACAAACAAATTGAACAAGTTAGGTTCTTCTACCGCGTTAGACAAGAACAAGCACCTCTTGACTTTGAATATGCGCAAATTCTTCCACCAATAATCAAAGCCTATATTAAAAAAGCTAAAACTGTAAATATAGCTGAATTGAAAGCACAATTTGAAAAGCTATTTGAATTCACAGATTTCATAAAGAATTTCAAATTCAACAAGAAATCACAAAACAAACGTCGTAACTTTATTTTGTACCGAACATATAATGAGATCAATTCTTTTGCTGAAATCGAAGACATAAAAATTAATTTATTAAAAGAATTTCCTACGGAAGTAATTAAAAAAGACCAGGCCTAAACCTGGTCTTTTTTAATGGTGCCGAAGATCGGAATCGAACCAACAACCTACTGATTACAAGTCAGTTGCTCTGCCTGTTGAGCTACTTCGGCATTTCAATATTTTAATATTATAACAACTATTCTAAATTATAGGTTTATTATTTATTAAATAATAAAAATATAGTTATAATAATATAGCCCTATATATTTAATTAATACATAGGCCTCTAGGTTGCTGAGTTATGCAACTAATATCCCAAGGAGACTAAATATAAATGACTAACTATGAAATTATGTTAGTTGTTGATGGCAACAAATCTGCAGCTGATGCAAATGCTGTTTCAATTAACTGCCAAAAGATTTTAAAAGGCGTTAAAGATCTTAAAGAAACTAAGATGGGCCTTAAGAAAATGGCATATAAGATTAACAAATGTTCTCAAGCATATTATTATGTGCTTAATTTTGTTTGTGATAAACCAGAAGTTATTAAAGAATTTAATAGATTAACTTTAATCAACAAAGATGTGCTTAGATTCTTAGTTATGAATCTTGAACACAACTATGGATGAAGAGCTATTCACAACGAAAAGAAAGTTAAAAGATCTGAAAAGAAAGCTAAGATCTTTGCTGAAAAGCAAAAGAAGTTTGAGGAAATGATTGCTGCTAAGAAAGCTGCTGCTGCAGCTGAACGTGAAGCAAGATTAGCTCAAAAAGAAGAAAAACCTGAAATGGTTGCTAAAGAAGGCAAAGATGAATAAGGTTTTTCTAGTAGGCAATTTAACTGCTGATCCGCTTCCTAAGCAAACTTCTACTGGTAAAACACTAGTAAATTTTTCTGTTGCATGTAATGACAACATTCAAGGAAAAGATCATACAAACTTCTTTAATTGCGTAGCATGGAACCAACAAGCCAATTACATTGCATCTTTTGTTAAGAAAGGCAACACAGTAGCAATTGATGGAAGGCTAAACAAAAGAAGCTATGTTAACAAAGAAGGGAAGAATATATCAATAATTGAAGTTGTTGTTGATAGCATCAAAACAATTGTAAAAAGATCAAAACAAACAGATAATGAAACACTAGTTTCAGTTAATGATAGTTTTGCATCAAAAATTATTGATACTGAAGCAGACTTTACTAAACCACAACAACCTAAAAAAGTTAATGATGGTTTAATTGAACTAGATTGAATTAATGAAGAAGAAGGTAAATAATATGGAAAAGAGAAGAAAAAATAAAAAACGTGTTCAAAGAAAAAGACCATGTATCCTTTGTGCTAAAGGAATCAACTATGTTGATTACAAAGATGTTGAATTACTTCAATGCTATTTAACACCTAGTTGCAAAATAGTACCTAGACGTATTTCTGGTCTTTGTCAAAAACACCAAAGAATGATTGCTAACGCAATCAAAAGAGCAAGAATAGTTGCTTTATTACCATTTATTAAGACATACGAATAATGAAAATAATTTTATTACAAGATATTAAAAATGTTGGAAAGAAAAACCAAACCGTAAATGTTAAAGACGGTTATGGTAATTTTTTGATAAATTCTGACAAAGCAATAGCTTGTAGTGAAAAAGCCCAACAAATAGTTGATAAACAAGTTGCTCAAGCTAAACAAGAATATGATTATGAAGTAAAGCAAGCAACTATGCTTAAAAACAAAATAGAAGCTTTAACATTAAACTTTAGTTTAAAAACTAATAATGGTCAGGCGTTTGGTGCTATTAGCAACAAACAAATAATTGATGAGCTTGCTAAGAACAATATCAAAATAGACAAATTTATGTTAATCGATGCAACAAACTCTTATGGCTTAGGTGGCCACAAGATTGGCATCAAATTACATAAAGATGTCACTGCATATGTAACAATGTATGTTAAGGGAGAATAATCATGGCTGATAAAAATGTTGATAATTACATTGTTAATTGTGAGAAAGAAATTCTTACAACAGTTTTCAATGACCCAATAACAGTTGAAGAAGCCGTTGTTCAACTTTCACTAAAAGACTTTATAGATGAAAAGAATGCTCTTATTTTTGGAGCAATATATGAAATATATTCAGGTCATTTGAAAACAGTAAACAAAAATACTGTTATTGACTATATTACTAACAATCCAAAATGACAATTTAACAATTGACAAGATTATCTAAATGAAATTGTTAATGGTTTTGCTGATAGCGATGATTTAAAAGCAAACCTTGAAATCGTTAAGAATTCAAGTATTAAGAGACAACTTGACACATTCTGCCAACGTCTTATTAACACCAAAATTGATTATGCTAAATATCAAGACCAAATTAGTCAATTAGAAAATCAATTTTTGGATATTACTCAATCAAAACATGCTGATAATCTTAAACCAGTAAGTGATATAGCTAGTGAATATCTTAACAAAGTTAATGGCCTAAGACAAAGAAAACAAGAAATAACTGGAACGCCAATTGGTTTTAGCGAAATTGACAAGACAACTAATGGTTTCCAACCTGGTGACATGATTATTCTTGCCGCAAGACCAGGTATTGGTAAAACAGCTATTGCTTTAAACTTTATCAATAAAGCTGCTAATTGAATTAAAGAAAATATGAAGTCAGAAAAGGAAAGAGTTGTAATCTTTTCTTTAGAAATGGGTGCGCAACAACTTTGCCAAAGACTCGTTTCTATGAATTCAAGAATTGATTCTTCGTCATTAAGGTCTGGAAGATTAAACGATGATCAATGAACAAATGTTCAAACAACAATTGAAAATATTAAGCAACTTCCAATCTTAATTGATGATGAAGCATTCTCGATTGTTGATATCCAAGCTAAGTTGAAACAACTTAAGAGCCAATACGATATCAAGTTAGTTGTTATCGATTACCTTCAATTAATGAAAGGCCCAGCAATAAAAGGTTCGCAAACTAACAGACAACAAGAAGTTTCATCAATTTCTCGTATGATTAAGCTTCTAGCTAAGAGAATTAATGCTCCAATTGTTGCTCTAGCCCAATTGTCAAGAGCTATCGAACAACGTAGTGGAACATCCGGTAATGCCGAACCACGTTTATCCGACCTACGTGAATCTGGTTCACTAGAACAAGATGCTGATATTGTTTGCTTCTTGCACTCTTTAGAAGATGTTCAAGCAGAAGTAAATGCTCCAGTAAAAGCTGCTGGTCCTAAAGAAAGACCAGAAACTATCAATATTAACTTTATGATTGCTAAGCACAGAAACGGTGCTGTAAAAAATGTCCTATTAACAATGAACAGAAGATATGGTATTTTCTACGAACTTAGTGATTTTAGGGGGAACAAATAATGAAGTTAAGAAAAATTTTATTAGGTAGTAGTTTATTAATACCTGCAACAGTTCTTCCAACAACAACTTTATCAAGTTGTTCAAACTCTTGAGGTACATTAACCCCATTCACTATTGGTTCATCGTTTAGAACTAATGAATGAAATCCATGATATGGTCTTTCAAGTCATAGCGATGCTGATGGAAAAATAATCGAAGATTATCTTCAATCAAACTATTCTGTTAAAACCGCTAGTTCAACAAATTATGCTTATTCTTCCCCAATGAAATTCGTTGATAACGAAGGAGAAGAAGGACAATGAGTCAATGCTAACAACGGTTGATATACATCATCTGATTCAATCTTTGTTGCATCTGCTACCGAGAATATTACCGGTCAAGAATCAAAAACCGTAACAAACGCTCAAAATGTTACTCTATCAGGTAATATTGATATTGTTGGTTCTGTTGGTACAACAATAGAAAATTACTTATCATTAGCTTTAGCATATCAAGGAAGCCAACTAAAAGCACCTGCCCAAGGTCAAAGTCCTGATGAAAGCGATTTAAAAGCTGCTTGAGGAGCAACAGCATTTGACCATGGTGGTCAAGAAGGCTATCAGGCAAGACAATTCTACGAATTTGTCTTTGCTAATGCTAACTTAAATGGTGGTGGTGTTATAAACACTACTCTTAAAACAACCAGAGTTGGTTTTAACTTTGAACAACTCTTCATACCTTCTTATGAATTCGATTCAGAAGGAAATAGAAATTTATCTGATGATTTCATTGAATTACTTGAAGGAACAAGCGGTTCATTGAACAACCCTCAATACTACAGCACTAAATCTGAAGAAAAAACAGACAGTGACGAAGACAAGTATATTACATATACTTATGAAGCTGTGCCAGTTAAAGTTACTGTTAAAGGAATAGAAAAACGATATGTTGACACATCTAAAGGAAGCAGTTCCTTCTTAGCTAACGATTACTATTCTGATATCAATCAACTAAACAACTTACATAACAACCCAAGCTCAATGTGAAAAGAACAACTAGGTAAGTTTGTTAAAGTTGATGAAGGCGACATTGGTGCTAAATATAAATCATATAAATTCTCAACAAACGGTAGTATCGCAGTTGAACCAATTACTGATCATCATGATGAAAGAATAACTAACATTACAGGTAATGAGTTTATTGTATTAGTTAACTACCAAGTTAATGTTTATTCAGAAAAAACCAATAAAAACAGCGCAATAGTAACTAGTTTAGCTGATGTATTCCCTGCATATTTGTTATCTTACGATCAATTTACAACTGATCCATACAAAGCAGCTAATAAAGATTCAGGTAAATACATTATTGATATTAACAAAGTTAATAATGTTGCAAAAAGACTAGTTGAACTAATTGATATCAGTAATACTGATGTAACAAAAATTCATGCATCTCAATTAGATAATAGTGATAAGCTACTATTGAAATTCTTGACTTACATGTTTGGAACTGGTCATTTTGCTATTGACACAGATAGTTTCATTACTACAACTGAAATTTAAAAGATGAAAGTATGCATTGCATACTTTTTTCTTTTTATAATTAACTTATGAAATGACGAGAATTTATTCAAGAAGAAGTAAATAAAGACTATTTCTTGAAACTAATTAAATATGTAAATAATCAAGGTGAAACCAACGAAATTTATCCTTCGCCAGAAAGATTGTTTGCTGCCTTTAATTATTTTGATGTGGAAGAAACAAACGTTGTCATAGTTGGTCAAGATCCATATTCAACACCTGGTTATGCTAATGGTTTAGCATTTGCTGTTAACCAAGGTGTTGTTATGCCTAAATCACTTGTCAACATCTTTAAAGAACTAAAAGATGATCTAGGTATATCAAGACTTGACACTCAGTTAACTGATTGAGCAGGACAAGGTGTTTTGTTACTTAATCGTGTCTTAACAGTTAATAAAGGTCAACCAAACAGTCATAAGAATCATGGATGAGAAACTTTTACTGATGCTGCCATTAAGTTAGTAAATGATAAATGTAAAAACATAGTTTTTATTCTTTGAGGAAATAATGCCCAGCAATTAAAACCACTTATTGACCAAAGCAAACACTTAGTACTTTGTTCAAGCCATCCAAGTCCTTTGGGCTACTATCGCAGTTTTAAAGGATCCAAACCTTTTAGCAAAACAAATTGATACCTTAAACAACACAAGAAAAAACCAATAAAATGATAGCATGGCTATCATTTTCTTTCATATAATATAAGTGTAATGTATATCTATATACATTACAGAAGGATTTATAAATGTCAAAAGTTAAAAAACAAACAGCCGGAACAATCGGTTTGGTTGCTGCTATACTTTTCATTATTGGAAACGTAGTAGGTATTGGTATTTTCTTTAAAAACGGTACCGTTTTTAGATTAAACGACAATAACGCTATTGGTGTATTGATATCTTGAGGTCTCTCAATTGTTATCGTACTATGTATGGCACTATCATTTGCCGAAGTTTCGACTTGTAAAATGAAGAACAAAAACGCTGGCGTTGGTGGTTGAGCTGCCGAATTCTGTGGCCACAGTTTCGGTCGTTACGCTAAAACAGGATATTCATTAATATTCTGACCAGCTAACACATTTGCTATTATGTTCTTCACTGGTGAAGCAATTCTAGAATGCTTCGCACCAATTAATGGCTGAAACCAAGTATTCACAGGATACGATTTTGGTACTGGAACTACTGCTCTGGTATTTGTTATTGGTGCAGCATTATTTGCTGTATTCATGCTACTAAACTACTTTAAGGGAAAAGCAATGGGCAAAGCTGGTTCAATTATTAGTTTTGTTAAATTTGCTCCAATCCTAATGGTTGTTGTGCTAGGTATTGTGTTTGGTGCAATTCCAGCACTTGGTGGCCATGGCGGTTTGTGATCACAAATCGGTAAAGAAGGAAATGAAATGAGCATATTCGGCTCAATGGCTGCAATTCCTGCTATTCTATTCTCTTTTGAGGGTTACATATCTGTAGGAAATATATCTGGTGATATTAAGGACCCTGAAAAGAATTTATCATTAGCAGTTGTGTTGGGTGTCATTATAATTTCAGTTCTATACTTAGCTGTTACTATTGGATGTATCACTGCTGGAACTGGAAACGTTTATATTTTAATGAACACAATTTCAAATAATGAAACTGTTCATCAAGTATTAACTGTTCTTATCTCTATCTTCATTTTCATCTGCTTAATTGGATGCATGAACGGTATGGCTAAGGGTGGAATGTTTGCATTTGCATCTTTAGCTGAAGAAAAAGCATTATTTGGTTCAAAAGCACTATTAGCTAAGAAACCTGAAAACAGTATGTTTGCTGGTCTTGTTCTATTCGGTGCTGTGTCAATGCTTTGATGAGTTATTCTAGTCATTCCATCAAGTATTCTTAATACTGATGCAATGGCCGATGGTTCATCTACATCAATGATTGTATGTTTATACTTGATCTATGGTGTAACTGTTCTTGGTGGTCTAGTAAATAGAAAGACAAAGAAAGTTCAAGTAAGAAAACAAAAAGCATTCCCTGTAACTGCCACTATCGGTGTACTAGGTTGTGTGTTTATGGTTGTTTTTGTTGCCTTTATTCAATTCTTAGCTGCACCAATTGCTAATGGACTTAGCAATCTTGATGGCAGAGCGACTGAAGGTTCATCAGCACTATGACAAGTTAAATCAGGCTGGGGTATGTTCGTTAATGCTCCTAACTGTTTAGGTATCGTAAGAGGTGGAACTAAAGGCTATGTATTAACAAATGCTGAAGCTCTAATATGATTCTGAGTAATGACTGCAATCGCTGCTTTACTTCCATTCATTAATGATCTACTTATTAAGTGAACTGGAAACAAAGAAGGTCAACAACTTATTTGAGAAAAGAAAGCTCCTGAAGGCGCTAAAATAAACGCTGAAGCTTTTTAATCAAATTTACATAATAGAAATTCTAACTTCGGTTAGAATTTTTATTTTTATAAAAATAAAAAACACCGCAGTAAGCAGTGTTTTGTATTTGTTTAAACCAATCGGTTGTACCATTCAACTACGTATGTTTCGTTGATTTCTGGGTTTAGTTCTTCTCTTTGTGGGAAACGAACATATGTTCCAGTTTTACCAGTTCCTTCGACCTTAACAAATTCTAATGGCTTAGCTAAAGCTGTGTCCTCAACAATTGGCAATGCTTGCGATTTTTCTTTAATTGAGATCTTATCACCAATTTTGCAAATTGTTGATGGGATAGAACATTTCTTACCATTTAGTAATACGTGTCCATGGTTAACTAGTTGTCTTGCTGCTCTTCTTGTTGGAGCAAAGCCCATTCTATAAACTAAGTTATCAATTCTTGATTCAAGAATGATTAATAAGTTCATAGCATTAGAACCTTTCATCTTCTTGGCCATTACGAACAATCTTCTAAATTGACGGTCATTCATACCATACATGAATTGAAGTTTTTGTTTTTCTTGTAATTGTTCAGCATAACCTGACA
>JAKSVS010000006.1 GCA_024407815.1 Mycoplasmoidaceae bacterium | reverse complement strand
TGGTGAAAACCTTAATTTAACTGGATTAGTTGTCACAGGTCATTTCAATAATGGATCAAATAGACAACTTAATCCTGAGGAATATACATCTACACCTACCGAAGAAACCGTATTGGATTCTGAAGGTCCACAACAGATAACTATCGCTGCAAAGCAAGATACAACTAAGACTGCAACATTTAATGTAACAGTACAAAAAACAGATTTCGAATTTACACTTGATGCAAGTGGAAAATCATATACTCTTACTAAAAGCAAAAAAAATATATAAAGCAAGCGGTGATTCCTGCAACATTTAATGGTAAGCCAGTGGCAGGAATCGGTGAAAATGCTTTTCGGGATTGCACAAGTCTAGCATCAGTGACTATTCCAAGCAGTGTCACTACTATTGGTGATGGTGCTTTTTTGTGCTGCGTAAATTTATTGTCAATTGATATTTCACAATTTACTGTCACTAAAACACCGGAAGGTTGGGGCCAACTTAGAACATTTAAAGATGTGGATGATAAAGGAATTATACTTATTAATAATTCATCTCAAAAAAGCAACTGAGAATCTTATTTTAAAATCGCAAGTGATCAAACTATGGCATTTGATAGTTCCCATTGAGTAGTAAAAGTAAAATAATGGCTAATTTTTCAAAAATGTGTGATGGAAACAAGGTTTTAGTAACGAATTTTGTTCGTTAATTTTGCTCCGATAACTTAAGTATAACATAATTATGTTGTTTCTATTATTTGCACTTATATTTCTTTTACAATTAATCTTTCTTTTGATCTGCGAATTTATGCCACCTTCAAGTCCATTATTTGTTCGTGGAATATCCTTATCTTCTAGAAAAGTTAATAGCATTCTGCTATCTAAATATCTTTTTAATGTTCTATATGCACTTCAAATATTTTTGTGTGTGTAAAATCATTTTCTTTTGTTTTCTCCGTAAGTTCTTTCTTTGATGAAAGATTCAAAACGATTGTATCAATCATCTAATCATGTAATTCAAAGATCGGCTGTATTTTTATCTCTGACTTTTGTTAGCAAAAATTTGCCTATTTCTAGCAGTTTTTTTACCCGCTTCACTTTGTGGATTCTGAGTTAGTTTTGTTAATACACGTTTTCATACATGTCAAATGCAAATTTGAATCTTTGCACTAGGATAAAGCAATTTCATTGCTTAGACCGAAAACCAAGATCCAAATTTGCATATTCCATGTATGGCAAAGAATAAAAACAAAATTATCACTCAATCCCAAAACCGAGTGCGGAAAAGAATTACTGGAAATTGGAAAGCTTTTATTAAAAAGAATTAAAGACACTCCACACCATTCTGCAAAAGAAATGTCTGAGATCTGAACTGAGTGGTTGAATAATTGGTTCATAAAATATAAAGATTTTATTTATGAAAAAACATACAACGAAAATGGTAAGTGATTTAGAACACATAAAAATATTTGAAGTGCATATAGAACATTAAAAAGATATTTGGATATGAATGTATTATTTACATTTACAAATGAACCAAATATTCCACGAACAAATAATGGGTTAGAAGGTGGCATAAATTCACAAATTAAATCATTAATGTGACTACATAGGGGATCAAACTATTTAACTAAAAATAATTTAGTTGTCTTATACTTAGATAGTCGAAGCAAAAAATATAATGGTTTTAACCAATAAAAATTATGCTTTTATCACACATTTTTGGAACCTAAGCCAAATATAATGTACAATATTAGTAAGTTAAAAGAATTGTTAGGATTAATAATGAAAGTTAAAAGAACAGTTTTTCTATCAGTTATTGCATTAGCCTCTGTGGCTATTCCATTAACTAGCTTGACAAGTTGTGCGGCAAAAACTGGCAAGTTTTTTATTAGAGTTGCAACCGAAGGAAATGGAAATGCAAAAGTTATTGGTGAAAAAACTGAATATAAATACAATGATCAAGTAACTGTTCAAGCTATACCTGATTCAGGTTGATCATTCTCTGGTTGATATGATGATCATAGTGAATCAGTATCAACTGAAGGTACATATACCTTCAATGTAACCAAGAACACAAACTTAGTAGCTAGGTTCGTTCAAGGCAAATTCAGTGTTGAAGTAAGTACTAACTGTCCCGAAGGCTGTGATGTTTCAATCGAAGAACCAAAAGAATATTATGAATATGGTGATACTGTCCGACTACATCGTGATGTTAAAACAAATTACGATTGAGATGGTTGATTTGATGCAGAAACCGGAGATAATTTAGGTAATGATACAGTATACAAATTCACATTAACTGGTAATACTAAGATAATCGCTAAGGTTCATCCAAAAGATTACACCGTTTCTGTTGCAGCTGTTCCTGCTGCGGGTGGAATTGTTACTGGTGGTGGAGATTTCCCTTATGGTTCATCAACAACTGTTACAGCTACTGCTAATCCTGGTTATTCATTCAATGGCTGATGTGATGATGCAACAGGTAGCATAGTATCAACAGATGAAAACTACACATTTACTGTAGCTAGTGCTATTAGCTTAACAGCTCAATTTACTCAAATTAAATATAGTGCTATATTTGAATACTTCCCCGGCTGCTGGTGGTAGCGCTCAAATTGCTGGTGGAAAGAGTGAATTTGTTTACGGTGATAATGTAACAGTTGTTGCAATATTAAACCCAGGCTACACATTTGATGGTTGATATAACAGCGCTGGTACTAAAGTATCAACAGATGCTAACTATACATTTACTGTAGCTGGTCCTGTTAACTTAACTGCTAAGTTTACAGCTAATAATTACACAGTTTCGGTAGCTGCTAGTCCAACTGCAGGTGGTAGCGTATCAGGTGGTGGAAGCTACACTTATGGTTCATCAGTTACTGTTAAAGCGACAACAAATACAGGCTATACTTTTGCTGGTTGATATAATGGTTCAACATTAATATCTTCATCTGCAAGTTATACATTTAGTGTTACTGGTAATGTATCATTAACTGCTAAGTGAAAATATTAACTACTATACGATTACTTTGGAAAAAAGTGGCGCTAAACCAGATTGTGAAATTTCTGGCGGTGGAACATACGCTTATGGTACATCAGTTGCTGTTACTGCAACTGTTGTCATTGCTAAGTTTGTTGGTTGATACGATGCAGATGTCAGAGTTTCTAAAGATAAATCTTATACGTTTACCGTAACTAAAGATTGGTCGTTAACAGCCCGTTTCCAATAGCATAGTTCCTCCCAAAAACAAACTTCTGATTAAATCAGAAGTTTTTTATTACTTTTTTTAAGACAAAAAACCATTTCTCTATATAATATATATACATATTACAAAAATTTAAGGAGAAAAATAATATGGCAATCGGAAAATTCGATCGTACTAAACCACACGTTAACGTTGGTACCATTGGCCACATTGACCACGGTAAAACAACTTTAACTGCTGCTATCTGTACATACTTAGCAAAAAAAGGTTTAGCAGAAAAGAAAGACTACGCACAAATTGATAGTGCGCCAGAAGAAAAAGCGCGTGGTATTACAATTAATACTGCACACGTTGAATATCAAACTGCAAAAAGACACTATGCTCACGTTGACTGTCCAGGACACGCAGACTATGTAAAGAACATGATTACAGGTGCTGCGCAAATGGATGGAGCAATTCTAGTAGTTGCTGCATCAGACGGTGCTATGCCTCAAACTCGTGAACACATTCTACTTGCAAGACAAGTAGGTGTTCCTAAAATCGTTGTCTTTATCAACAAGTGTGATGTTGTAACAGACAAAGAAGTTAAAGAACTAGTTGAAATGGATATTAGAGACTTACTATCTAGCTATGGCTTTGATGGTGACAATGTTCCAATGATTTTTGGTTCAGCATTGGGTGCCCTACAAGGTAAAGCTGAATGAGAAGCTAAGATTCAAGAACTATTGGATGCTGTTGACTCATACATCCCTGATCCAGTTCGTGAAACTGACAAACCATTCTTACTTCCAATCGAAGACATCTTCACAATTACTGGTCGTGGTACAGTTGTAACTGGCCGTGTAGAACGTGGCGAAGTTAAAATGAACGACGAAGTAGAAATTGTTGGTTTAAGACCAACAAGAAAAGTTGTTGTTACTGGTATTGAAATGTTTAGAAAAACTCTAGACTCAGCTATCGCTGGTGATAACGCTGGTATTCTATTACGTGGTGTTGAACGTACAGACGTTGAACGTGGACAAGTACTAGCTAAGACTGGTTCAATTAAACCATACAAGAAATTTAAAGCTCAAATCTATGCTCTTAAGAAAGAAGAAGGTGGACGTCACACTGCTTTCCACCAAGGTTATAGACCTCAATTCTACTTTAGAACTACAGATGTAACAGGTTCTATCGAACTTGCTCAAGGCGTTGACATGATAATGCCTGGCGATAACGCAGAAATTACTGTTGAATTAATTGCTCCAGTAGCAATTGAAAAAGGTTCAAAATTCTCTATTCGAGAAGGTGGCCACACAGTAGGTGCTGGTAACGTTACCGAAATTATTGCTTAATTTTTCTTCGAATATTTAAAAAGAGGTACTGTACAGTACCTTTTTTATTTTTTTCAATATATAATAAAAGTAAGTATGAGAATTAAAGTTTTAATAAAAGATTCAATGGAGAAAACTTATAAAGTTTTGCCAGTTGTTAAAGACAACCATTTTTTGGAAGAAAGCAAAGACCTAATTGAAAAATATAATGATGCAAATTGAAGAAAAGTATTCACTAAGGCATATGATGATTTCTATAAAGGTAAATTCAAAAGAATAATAATAATTGATGATTATGCCTATGGACCATTCCTTTTCTTTTCTAAAATGAAAGGCCAGGTTGCAACAACAGCATTTGATGAGTATTCAGCATATTTATCACGTGCTCACAATAATACTAAAGTATGTATTATTCCTTTGCTTAGAACAGAACCAGCAAAATTGAATAACATTATCAACGCATTCTGCGTAGCAGAATTCGAAGCAGGAAGACATTGCACAAGATTGCAAATTATCCATGGTGGTATTTCTGCCACTACAACAAAAGCAATTAAGTTTTCAAGCAAACCGACTAAAACCGTCGTTATTGGTTCAGATCACGCCGGTTTTACTTTAAAAGAAGTAGTGAAAGACCACTTAATTGAAAAAGGATATAAAGTAATAGATGTAGGAACAAATTCACTTGATTCAACTCACTACTCATTGTATGGTATTGCTATGACAAAACATTATGCCCAAGCAAGCTATGCTATTGGTTTGTGTTGAACTGGTATGGGTATTGCCAACACTTTAAACAAGTTTAAAGGGATTAGAGCTTGTGTATGTATGACACCTGATAATGCAAAAATTGCTCGTCAAGTTTATGGTGTTAATACATTAGTAATGGGTGCTAAGTTCTCAACTAAGGCTGAAGCACTAAAAACTGTAGATACACATCTACAAACTAAACCTAAAGCAAACCCAACTTATGCTTTCATTGATGATTTAGGTTTTGCTTTAGACCAAAAGAAATTTAAAGCAATTAAAATTGAAAAAACAATTGATCTTCCAATCGATTTAAAATAATTTAATAATATTTAAAATTCCCGGATAGACAACCTCTATTTCAGTTCCATGCTCTGCCACAAGATCAAATGGTAGAGCATTTTTCTTTGCTTGTTTTCTACATTTTAATAATTGACCATAAGTTAATCCAATTATTTTGTCATATAACTCAAAGTAGATAAAGACAAAAGCTAAACAACCAATATTGTCTATTTGCTTAAGATAATCAATTTGGTGGTGTTTTAATAGTTGCATATCAAAATATTGATGTTTTGTTTGTTTGCACTCTATCTCCACATATTTATTGTTAATAAAACCAAAATAATCAACTTTTGCTTTAGCAACCAATTTAGCAACTACTGTTGATTCATTAATATGTTTTAGGACTTTGATGGGTATTTGTTTTTTTCTAAAACACCAATATTATTTGTTTGGTAATAAACAATTGTTCTATCGACCAATTGTTCGATATACATTCCTAGGTTGGTTTGCATAATTAACACTTTAAGTTATTAAGTTTGATAACCCGAAGCAATAGCTCATGATCTTTTTGCAACAACTCATGATCTTTTGCTTGATTTTCTTGAAGTTTCTTTAATAACTTATGATCTTTAGTTTGATTTTCTTCAAGCGCTTTAATTTTAGCCTCAAAAACATTTTTGCTCCATTGAGCAAATCATTCTGGCGGTTGTTGTGGGTTTTTGTGCTTTCTGGTCATTGAAACGATTATTTTTTCTTCGTTGTCTTTATACGACTTAGATAACTTAACTAACTCTTGTGCCGTTATTATCTTATCAATATTATAGTTTTCTCTAATGAATTTTTTGTTCATCATTTTAAATACCCTTAATGGGTATCCTTCCATATATACTTCTCAAAAAATCCCAAAATTTCTGAAAAAAATTAAAAATTTGTCGTCCGGCCTCATTTTGTGCGGGCTTACGACAAATTTATTTTATTAAAATAGACTTTTACCGAAATTTAATAGCTTTAATAAGAATCTAGATCATGGGTTAAGTTTCTTTGCTAATGAAGTAGAACTTTCGAGTGTAGAGTTAAGTTTGATTTTTTCAAAGTGCTCAATCATTTTTTCAACAAAACCCTTATCATAAACAATCATTTCTGATTCAAAATTAAGATATATTGATCTTCAATCAACATTACATGAACCAGTTTGAACGTACCTATCGTCGATAATAATACATTTAGAGTGTAAATAACCATCATACTCATAAACATCTACACCAATATCAGCTAATTTTTTATAGTTTTCTCGATTCATCATTTGCACATATCGTTGATTTTTTCTATGAGCAATTATTTGGATGTCAATTCCTCTTGTATAACTAGATTTTAACGCCTCGATAATACTGTCAGGTGGACAGAAATATGGAGTTAAAATCTTTATAGATTTTTTCGCGTTATAAAAAGCATTTAAGATAACATTTTCAAGTGTGTAATCGTTAAAACCAGGTTCAAACACTAGCAATTGAGCAATTGTGTTCGAAGGATCAAATTTTTTGTGAGCAAAAATTAAACTTGAATCATTCAAAATATTTTTTGTACTTTGTTTTTTGTTTTTTGTTGAACAAAAGACATTTCAGTAATTAATGAATGTAACATTCATTGTGTTAACTATTGGCCCTGATATTAAATAATTTGTGTCTTTTCAATGACAATTAGCTAAATTCATTGACAAATATTCATCTGCGAAGTTGCTACCACCATATAGCGCTATTTTATTGTCAATAATAACAAATTTAGAGTGCAAACGATAGTTTGTCGCTCCCTTAAACATTGTAAAACCTTTAGGATTAAAGCAAGCAACTTCAACTCCATATTTTTCAAGGTTGTCAAAGACTTTTTTGTTAACTCTTCCGTGGGCACCAAGTCAGTCATAAATTAATCTGACTTTTACTCCTTCTATCGCTTTTTTAACAAGTTCGGTAAAAAATATTTTGGATCAAAAACCAGAATAGCTAAAAATATAACTCTGAACGTTAATATATTCTTTAGCAGAACGAACTAACTCAACTGATTTTTCAAATAATTGAGTGTTGTCATCAATTATTTCAATTTTGTTATCTTTGCTGACTGGTTTTATTTGGTTTTCTAAACCATATACAAACAGTGGAAGTAGATCATCGTTTTTTCTAACTTGGTCAGAAAAAACCCAATCTTCGTGTTTTATTATGTTTTTTTGTTGCACTAAGTATGCTTGTCTTTGTTTTTTTCTAAGTGGGTAAACACCAAAAATAATAAAGACAAGAATTCCAATTGCTGGAAAAACTAAAATAACAATCATTCAGCTTGCTTTAGCGTAGCTACTTCTTGGTGAGACAATAATCCTAAATGAAAAGATTATTTCCAAAAGCAAAACCACTGCCAAAACAATTACAAGTGGTCAAATCATATTAACAAAAATAGCCAATACTGCTGTGCCTATCAAACCAATAATTAGTAAGAAAGCAAATATACCAGAAATCAGAATTCTATTCTTATTCATAATTAATATATTAATTATATAATATACAAAATAATATTATAGTAGAGGTAAAAATGGCTGACGCTAAGTTAATTAAACAATTAAGAGACATGACGCAAGCTGGTTTTGTTGATTGTAAGAACGCACTTGTTCAAAACAATGACAATCTTGAACTTGCTGTTAAATATTTAAGAGAAAAAGGATTAGCAAAAGCAGCTAAGAAAGCTGGAGCTATCGCTGCTGAGGGTGTTGTTTTAGTTGGAAAGAATGCTAATTCTGCATACCTAATAGAAATTAACACCCAAACTGACTTCGCTGCTAAAAACGAAAACTTCACAAAACTTTGTGATTCAATAATGAAAGTTGTTGCTGATTCACAATGTGATAACGCTGAAGTGGTTAAAGGATTAAAACTTGCTGATGGTGAAACTGTTCAATCAGCATGCGATGGTCTAACTGGTAAGATCGGCGAAAAAATCAATGTTAGAAGATTTAATAGACTAGTTGCGACTGGTGAACAAGATGTTGGTATTTACCAACATGCAAACAAAAAATACGGTGCTATTTGTTTGTTTGATAAGAAAGTTGATGATTTATTAAAGAAACAAATTTGTATGCACATAGTTGCAAGAAATCCAAAGTTTGTTGATGCTAGTCAAGTTGATTCAAAGTGGGTTGCTGCTGAAAAGGCAATTATTGAAAAAACAAGCCAAACAGGAAATAAACCTGCACATTTTTTGCAAAAAATTGTTGAAGGAAGAATGCAAAAGCGACTTGCCGAAGTTTGTTTGTTCAACCAAGAATTTGATTTTGAACCAACTATTACAGTAGGCAAATTCCTTGCATCTAAAGGTATTAAAGTATTAAGCTTCGTAAGATACGAAGTTGGTGAAGGAATTGAAAAGAAGGAATCTAACTTTGCAGCTGAGGTAGCTGAACAAACGGGAAAATAAAATGAAAAAAAGAGTGTTAGTCAAAATATCTGGTGGGGCCATAAGAGGAACAGGCTCAGAAATTTTTAACAACAAGAAACTTTTAGACTTATGCAAACAGCTAGCAGTTTTAAATAAAACTGTCGCTGTTGGATTAGTTCTTGGTGGTGGTAACATCTGAAGAGGCAACATGACTAAGGACAAAGCATTCAGAAGAGCCAATGCTGACTACATGGGTATGCTTTCAACAATTATGAATGGTATTGCTTTCAAAGAAACCCTTCATAAGATTGGTGTTAAAGCTGAAGTTTATTCAGCACTAGAAGTTGATAGAATAACAAAAAAGATTGCTATCGATAAAATTAACGATGATATTGCCGAAGGCAAAGTAATAATCTTTGCCGGTGGAACTGGTCACCCATTCTTCACAACAGATACAGCTTGTGCAATTAGAGCAATCGACATGCGTGCTGATTTCATTTTAATGGGAAAAGATGGTGTAGACGGAGTCTACACTGCTGACCCAAATAAAAACAAGAATGCTAAATTTATTAAGTCAATAACATTCCAAGGGGCAATTGAAAAACAATTAAAGGTTATGGATTTGCCAGCCCTAACATTGTGTCTAGAAAACAACATTGACATTTATGTCTTTGATGTTTTAGCAAAAGACAGCATTATCAAGACTTTTAAAAAGAAAACTAAATTCACTCATATTCATAAATAAGGAGAACAATAATGGTTGATTGAAATGTCCTAAAAGCGGAGTTTGATAAAAACTCACAAACAGTTTTTACTTATCTACAAAACGAATTTCAAAAAATTAACTCTGAAAGAGTTAATCCAAATATGTTTAATCAACTTAAGGTTCCTGCATATGGTGAAATGACTCCATTAATGCAACTAGCTAATGTTCAAGCAGTTGATGCTAGACAATTAGTCATTAAACCATATGATCGAAGTTTAGTTAAAGATATTGCTAAAGCTTTAGCTGAATCCGAATACAAAGTTAACCCTCAGGTTAACCCTGATTGTATTCGGATCATTTTTGCTCCCTTAACCGAAGAAATAAGAAAAGAAGCAGCTAAGAAAGCAAAGGAATACTACAATCAAGCTGTGCAAAAACTTCGTTCAGTAAGACAAGATGTTCAAGCTAAATATAAGAAAGCTCCTGATGTATCAGATGATGACATTAGGTACTACGAAGATCAATTAAATAAAATAACAAAAGAAGCTAACAAAAAGCTAGAAGAACAATTTGCAAGAAAAGAAAAAGACCTAATGTCTTTATAATTTATGCCTGTTGAAAAGAAAAAACTAATAGCAAAAACGTTTTTAACACGAACAAAAAGTGCGATCTTTGTTGGTAGTTTTTATCTTTTATACACATTACTATTAGTTTTTTTTAATCCAAATTGGTTTGGCCCAGTAGCATCACTAGACCAAGACACTTTATCTAAAATTCAAATTATTTTGAATTTTTTAAATGTTTTGATGCTTGTACCAATAATTTATTTTGTTGCCAAAGAAATAACTAACTTATGTTTTGCAAGATATAAAGGAATCTTTATTTTTACTGCAATTGCATTATTCACTATGACAATTGCCGCATCAGTATTTCTAATTGGTACAAGATACAAATTATTTTTTGCTGATCGAAAAATAGATAATGTTGAACCGTTCCGTTATTTCTTGTTAGCTATGCTAGTTGGTGTATTGTTCTTTACAATATTATCTACACTAATTTGAGTCTACATGTCAAGACATATTGTTTATGTTGCTAAAAGAACAAGAATTTGGTATCCACTATTAATGTTGATGCTTAACGTTTTCTTTGTTGGGTTTGTTTATACAACAATCTTTCACTCTTGAACTACGTTCATATTCTTAATTGTTTTATCAAGCGGAACAGATGTTTTGGCCTACCTTGGTGGTTCAACTTTTGGCAAACACAAGATGACACCAAAAATTAGTCCAAACAAAACTTGAGAAGGTTTAATCTTTAGTTTTGTTGTTAACCTAGCTGTCTTTTTAGGAATGGTCGGTTTATTCTTTATTTCAGGAGCCGAAGCTAAAGATCACACTTTATTCCGCCTTATTGGTTGCCAATGAACAATAAATGATAATACTGTTACTCAGCCATATTACTGAGCTATATTTATTGTTTTTGGTTTAGCAATGATGATCACAAGTGTTGCTGGCGACTTGTTCTTTAGCTTCTGCAAAAGAAGATTTAATATTAAAGACTTTAGTAATCTAATTCCTGGTCATGGTGGAATTCTTGACCGAATTGATTCATTAATATTTGTTTTCTCTTTATATTTTATATTTACAGTAGTAATCCAGTTGATAATCGAATTCAATCCTGGATGTCACACAGGTTTATCATACTTATGAAATCCATCTGTATTCTAGGAATAACTGGTTTAATCGGAACACAAGCTGTTAGCATAGCTAAAAAGCTTGGTTTTAAAATTGTTGGTTGCAGTTTTAATAATAATGTCTCACTTGGCACAAAGCTTGTTAAAGAAAATAAAATCAAGTATTCATTGTGTTGTTCTGACACAAAAAAAGGAAATTGCTCAACCTTTAATCAGTTGATTAAAAAAGCAAAACCCGATTTGGTTGTTAATGCCATAATTGGTTTTGCTGGTCTTGAAGGAACGCTGGCGGCTATCAACAACAAGTGTGATATAGCTCTTGCCAACAAAGAATCAGTTGTTGTTGCTGGTTGATATATTTTTAAGATGGCAAAAAAATATAACTTAAAAGTTATACCAATTGACTCTGAGCATACAAATTTGTATTTGCAATTATTGCATTGTAAGAATGGTGATGTTAATCAACTTTATATAACTTGCTCTGGTGGAAAATATTTTAATTTTTCTAAAGAAAAGTTGAAGAAGATTACCTACGAGCAAGCAACAACCCACAAGAATTGAAAAATGGGATCAAAAATAACAATCGATTCCAACACATTAATAAACAAATGTTTTGAAGTTGTTGAAGCGTATCATTATTTTGGCACTAATAAAATTAGTGTTCTTCATGATCCAACATCAATAATTCACTCGGCTATTATGCTTGGTAATGGTCAATTCTTATTTAGTGAATCAAAACCACTAATGACAGGACCGATAGCCTGAGCACTAACTAATTTTAACTATAAGTTACCAAAAACTATTCAAGCAAAACATTCAACAGACGTGTTAGTTAAGATGGACAACATCAAACCAATTAGCTGAGCATATGATATTATTAACGATAAAACAAATAGTCTAGCGGTAATAATTAATGCTGCTGATGAAGTAGCAATTCACATGTTTAAAGAAAAAATGTTAAGGTTTGATCAAATTGTTCAATACATTGAAAATACTGTTAAACATATAAAGCTAAGGCCAATAAAGACAATGGATGATTTATATAAATTTGATCGTTATGTTAGATTAGCCTCAATAAAATATTGAAAATAAATACTAATGTATTTATTTTTTATATAATTTTTTTAACATATGAAAATACATAAGGCGCCTAAAGAACGAGTTAAAACTTTTTTATTACAAGCAAAGATTTTGAACAGCGATGAAATCGCTGCCATTATCGATGATTGTGATTTTGAAATTAAGATGCCAAATGCTACAAACAATAAAGTGGCATTATTTATTACAACTCAAAAAACGCTTCCGACAAAAATCTATCGCAAGCTAGTTAACTTTCCAAAGGAAAGTTTAGAAATAGTGATTAATTCTAGTGGTGTTGATCAAGACTATTCAAAGATGGGTGATTACATTAATGACTGATTAAATAAAAATTACCCAAACCATTTTATTTTGCATGACATACTTAAACCATCAAACTATAGTGTGAAAGATAAAATAATAAATATTTTATATGTTTCTGATTTACAGTTAGCAAAACTAAAAGAAATTGAAAAAGAATTGTTACTTTTCTTGGTTAACGCTCGTTTCGATATTAAAGGCGTTAACTATGTTCTTGATAAAGAAAAACAAAATAGAATGCTTGAAGCCGAAAACAACCGCAAACGTGATATAGATAAAATGATTAAACAAAGTCAAAAGATGCTTTCTACTCAAGAACAATATGACCGAATGTTTAGAGTTTCTGGTGATTTTGTTAAGTTAAAAGACATCGATAATGAACTAGTTGGTAAAAATTATTACAACTTCGCTGGGGAGATAGTTTCAATTGAAAAAAAGGAGACACGCGGTTCTGGTGTAAGACATATTTTCAATATATTTGATTATGCTGACGGAGCGTTATCTTGTACTTATTTTATTCCTAACGATCCTTCAAAATATAAACAAAATAAATGAAGCAAACCAAGAATGCCTAAAGAGTTTGTTGAGACATTTAAAGTCGGCGATTGAATCAATGTTAGAGCAAGATTAGAAAGCAATAATTTTAGTAATTTTGAAATTACTGGTTGAATTGAGAAGATGTGCCATGCACCAAAACCAAGCTTCTTAATTCCAAAAGATGAAGCTAAAAACAAAAGAGTTGAGTTATTGATGCATTCTAATATGACTGCATATGATGGACTTGATTCTCCTGCAAAAATTTATGAATATGTAAAAGCTTGCAATTACAATGCCATAGGAATTCTTGAACGTAATAACGTTCAGTCTATTCCTGATATTTTTCACGCACAAAGAAAAAATCCATTAATTAAACCTCTATACGGATGTGAGTTTGAAATAATTGATAAATTTATTCCAGTTGTTGTCAATCCTGTTGATAAACAAATTGTTGATGCCGATTATGTTATATTCGATATTGAAACAACAGGATTGTATCCTGAGTTTGACGATCTTATAGAATTTGGTGCCATCAAGTTTAAAAATGGTGACATTGTCGATAGAATCGATTTCTTTGTTAAACCAACAAAACCATTAACAAATATCGCCATGACATTAAGCCATATCACTAACGACATGGTTAAAGATGGTTTAAGTCAAAAGGATGCTTTATTAAAAATAAAGCAATGAATTGGCAATGATGTTTTAATTGCTCATAACGGTATTAAATTTGACTTAAACTTTTTAAATAAGTTATGTGATCGATTCAATGTTGAACCAATTAATAATTGTTTAATTGATACACTAGAAATATCACATGCATTGAATAAAAAGTTCTCAAAACACACTTTAGGTACTTTAGTTAGTAAGCTACATATTGAATACAATCCACTCGAAGCACACCGTGCTGATAAAGATAGTGAATATTTGTTAGAAGTTTGAAAATATTTTATCAAACGTTTAACAACTGATGAACATATTGAAAATATAAAAGATATTAATGAAAAGTTACAAACAGCAGCTTTGCGAGCAAGTAGACGAGGTTACATCGTTGATGTTTATGTAAAAAATAAAAAAGGTTTAAAAAACCTTTTCGATTTGCTTTCACTTGCCTTGACAAAACAACTTTATCAAAAAGATGATGATCAAGAAGTTGCTGTTTTGTCTAATGGCCAACCAAAGCTACACTTTGATGACTTTGAACCATACCATGATAATTTAATTATTTGTCCATCACCATTCGAGGGCGACATCTGAGAATCGGCTATTAGTGAACCAACAAACATATTTGAAAGCAAATTTAAAAAATATGATTATATTTTTGTTGCTCCAGCAAAAAATATTGAGCACTTAGCTATTCAAGAAAAAATAGGTAAGAAAGATACAACTAAAGCTTTAGAGAAAATTATTAATACTGCTTTAAAGCAGAATAAAAAAGTTTGTGCAGTATCAGATGCTTATTATTTGATGCCATATGAACGAAGGTTTCATGAAATATACGTTTATACAAAACAATTGGGTGGTAAACGTCACCCATTATATCGTCATGATGGAACAACATTCGTTCCTGACTTACACTGTTTAACAACAGACCAAATGTTTGAAGCATTTAGTTTTATCAAAGATAAAAATTTAGTTCAACAAATAGTAATTGAGAATACAGTTTTGTTTGCAAATCAAATAGAAACTATCGAACCAATTGATGATCGTGATGATGCATTGTGCAAACCGAATATGCCAGGTTGCAAAGAAAAGCTACACGATTTAGTAATGAAAAATGCAAAGAAAATATATGGTGATCCAATTGACAAAGATATTCTTGATAGAATTAATACCGAATTAACTGGTATCTTTTCAAAAGGTTACGAAGTAATTTATTGGATCAGCCATATGTTGGTTGAAAAATCAAACAAGGAAGGTTATTTAGTTGGATCAAGAGGATCAGTTGGTTCATCAATTGTTGCTTTCTTAGCTGACATTTCTGAAATTAATCCACTACCGCCACACTATGTGTGCCCTAAGTGTAAACATTATGAAGTTTATTCTGATACAACAGTTGATGGATTTGATTTACCACCTAAGAAATGTCCACATTGTGGACAAGACATGATAAGAAATGGACACAACATACCATTCTCTTCATTCCTTGGTGTTAAAGCAGACAAAATACCAGATATCGACCTAAACTTCTCTGGTGAGTATCAATCTAAAGCTCACAAATTTATTAGAGACATGTTTGGTGAGGGTCATACATTTAGAGCTGGTACAATTGGAACTGTCGAAGTTAAGACAGCTATTGGGTATGTTAAATCATACTACGAACAAACTAATCCAAATATTAAAGTCTCAACGGCCTTAACATCTGCATTAGCAGCAAAATGTGTTGGAGTTAAAAGAACAACAGGACAACACCCTGGTGGTATCGTTATTGTTCCAACTGAACACGAAGTTACCGAATTTACACCATACAATTATCCATCTAACGATAAAACCAAAGGTTGATACACAACACACTTTGATTTCCATAGTATTGATAAAAACCTACTTAAGTTTGATATTCTTGGTCATGATGAACCAACAATATTGAAACATCTTTATGATGTTACAGGAGTTGACCCCAGAACGATTCCAAATCATGATGAGAAAGTATTGCAATTATTTGCTAATAGCAAATCTATGGGTATTATTGATGAAAATTATGATCAGGAACAAATTGCAACACAAGGCTTGCCAGAATTCCGTACATATCAAACTAAGAGAATAATTGCTAAGACAAAACCAACATGTGTTGGTGACTTAATTAGAATTTCTGGATTAAGTCACGGAACAGGTGTATGAGATGGTAATGCTGATGAATTAATTAAAAACGGTTTAAAACTAAATCAAACAGCTGCCTGTCGAGAAGACATTTTCTATTTCCTTGTTAATAGCGGAGTAGAAGAAAAAACAGCTTTTAAAATTGTTGAGTTTGTTCGAAAGAACAATGCAGCCAAACCTTTGCCTAAAGAATATGAAGATGCGATGAAAAATGCTAAGGTCCCACAATGGTATATTGATTCATGTAATAAGATTCGATATTTATTCCCAAAGGCTCATGCAACCGCTTATGTTCTTGATGCTATTAGAACTGCTTGATATAAAGTTTATTATCCAACTCAGTTCTATGCTGTCTTGTTTTCAATAAGATCCGATGTCTTTGACATCGAGACTGTTATTAAAGGTCCAGTCGAAGTTAAAAAAGTATTTGAAGACTATAAAAAGAGAAAAGGCTCAAAGAAACCCGAATTAAAATTAGAAAAGAAACAAGAAGATTTAATTCCTGTTTTTGAAGTTTGTCTTGAAATGTTTGCTCGTGATATCAATATTCTTAATATTGATATTAACAAATCAGCTGCTACTGATTTTATTCCTCAAGGTAACTCAATTCTTGCCCCATTCTCTTCTTTGAGCGGTCTTGGAGAAGAATTTGCCAAGTCAATAGTAAAAGCAAGAAATGAGCGGCCATTTACTTCAATTACTGACTTACAGAACAGAACAAAGTTGTCTACAACTTTGATTGGTAAACTAAAAGCACTTGGTGCATTATCTGGTTTACCTGATGATGAACAAATGACTTTGTTTTAGTGTATAATACAATGGTCTAACAGTCAATCGCTGTTGGCAACAATAGAGGAAACTCCATGCTTGCACAAGGTGTTAACCTTGTAGTGATTGTGTGTGATTAATTAATAAGTCACAGCATCCCAATGACGGAAAGCTATATCTAAAGTCGTAAGACCATGAAAAAGCTTTAATAGTACCACAGAGACGAGCTAGATAGAAATATTTAGATGAAACGCGGTAAACCCCACAAGCAAGAAACCTAAATTTTGGTAAGGGAATGATCTATTGAGAATTGAATCAATAGATTGATAAAGTAAAAGAACATGCCCATAAGGCACCTAATTGCTTTATAGATAAATGATTGACCAAACAGAACATGGGTTATGTCAGACAAAAGGAAAAATAGCGCAGCAATGCGCTATTTTTATTTTTTATAATAAGTAAGAAAAGTGGGAAAAAACACTGCTTCAGCTGGTTTTACATTTATTTTCAGAAAAGTATAGATTATAATCATACTTTCCTATTGGAACATAGCCAAACGGAAAGGCACAAGGTTCTGACCCTTGCATGTGTAGGTTCGAATCCTACTGTTCCAGCCATATTAAGAAAATAGCACTATGTGCTATTTTTATTTTTATAATATATAGCGCTATGAAAAAACCATTTGATGTGATAGTTATAGGTGCAGGTCATGCTGGACTTGAAGCAGCTTTCGCAGCTGCTCATTTAGGCATGAATACTGCATTAATTACATTAAATGAAGAACATATCGGTGATTGCCCTTGTAATCCTTCTGTAGGCGGACCAGCTAAAGGTGTTGTTACTAGAGAAATTGATGCACTAGGTGGCATGCAGGCAATTGCTGCTGATAATGCCCAATTACAAATGAAACTTTTAAATGCTGCTAAAGGAGCTGGAGTTTGAGCACTAAGAGCTCAAATTGACAAAGTCAAATATCATGATTTTTGAGTTGGAGCTATAAAAAAACAAAAGAATCTAACTTTGATAATTGATGAAGCTAAAGAATTAATAATTAAGAACAAAAAGCTTAGTGGTGTAAAATGTGGCGAAGCCACATATATGTGTAAAGCGATGGTACTTACGACTGGTACATACTTAAAGCCAATTTGTCATCGTGGAGAAGAACAACGCCACGAAGGCCCAAGTGGTCAAGAAGGTGCCAACTATCTTTCAGATAGTATGATTGAACATGGTATTAAATTAATTAGACTAAAAACTGGAACACCACCAAGAATTTTGAAATCAAGCATTAACTTTAAGAAGATGCAAGTTGAACCAGGAACAAATGATAAATTAGCATTTGAACACTATCAACCAACTATTTTGCCATACAAAAAGCAAACAGTATGTCATTTGACATACACAAATGAAAAAACGCATAAGATTATTAGAGATAACATTTCTAAATCTGCAATGTATTCAGGTCGAATCCATTCTATTGGTCCAAGATATTGTCCAAGTATCGAAGATAAAGTAATGCGTTTTGCAGACAAAACAAGACATCAAGTATTTATTGAGCCTGAATCAGCTAGTTGAGATTCAATGTATTTACAAGGTTTATCAACAAGTTTTGATCGAGCAACTCAAGAAAAGATTGTTCATACAGTTCCGGGTTTAGAAAAAGCATTGTTCTTAAGATATGCTTATGCAATTGAGTATGATGCTATTGACCCAACTCAATTAAAATTGAATTATGAATTAAAAGCAATTAATGGTTTGTTCTGTGCTGGGCAAATTAATGGTACTTCTGGATATGAAGAAGCCGCTGGTCAAGGATTGCTTGCTGGTATTAATGCCGTTTTAGGCATTAAAAAGAACAAACCTCTAATTCTTAAAAGGTCAGAATCATATTTAGGCGTTTTAACTGACGACATTATGACCAAAGGTATAACTGAACCATATCGTCTGCTAACATCAAGAGCTGAACATCGTTTATATTTAAGAAACGATAACGCTCAGGAGCGTTTGATTGAATATGGTAAGAAAATTGGGCTAGTTAGAAAAGAAGTTTACGCTCAATATAAAAAAGATTTAAATGTTTTTAACGCGCAAATAAAATATTTGAAAGCTCATAAAGTTTGTCAGAATAAAAAACTACTAAAACAATACAAGTGTGGTAATTACACTTTATATCAATTGATTAAGCGACCGGAAATTAAATCATTTGATGTATTGAAAACATGTAATGTTAAAAACATTAATCCTGATATTTGCAAGAAGATTGATATTAATATCAAATTCGAAGGATATATTGCAAACCAACTAAAGACAATTAAAAAATTGTCTAATCTATCTAAGTGTTTATTAACAAGTATCAAAGATTACAAACAAGTTCCTAACTTGACTCTTGAAGCAATTGATAAGCTAAACAGAATTAAACCACTTGATCTTGAACAGGTAAGCAGAATTTCAGGAATAAACTTAGTTGATGTGGCAATAATTAAAAACCATATAACAAATAAGAGACATGACTAAACAAGAATTTATTAAAAAGGTTATTGATAAGTTTGAAATGCCAAACTTAGATGTAGACAAGTTAAGCAAGCAACTTGACATCTACAAGGATTTTTTACAGCAAGAAAATGCTAAAACAAATTTGACAAGATTGGGCAAAGATGAAATAATCTGATCAAAATACTTTTGACAATCGATAATGGTTTACCGTCTTGTTGATTTCAATACTGTTAAAACAGTATTGGATGTTGGTTCAGGTTCTGGCATCCCGGGAATTGTCATCAAATTGTTCTTTCCAAATATAAAACTGACAATTGTTGAAGCCAGCCATAAGAAATGTGAATTTCTTTCTCAATTAGTTAAGAAACTGCATTTAATAAATGTAGAAGTTATCTGTCAAAGAATTGAACAAACATCAAAAACTAGACAATTTGATCTTGTTACTGCTAAAGCAGTAGCTCCGGTAGAAACAATCCTTGAATTGACTGTTCCATTTGGAAAGTCTGATGGGTTAATCGTTGTTCCTAAAGGAAAGAATTACCTAGCTGAGGTCAAGGACTTAGAACAAGAACTTAAACAATTGAACGCAAAACTTCTAACCGTTGATCATATCAATGATGATGGACTTGATTTTTATACCATCATTGCTAAGAAAACAGGTAAAACTAACCCAAAGTATCCAAGGGATTATAAGAAAATAATCAAAGGATTTGATTATGGTAAATAGAACTATTGCAATAATTGATTTAGATAGTTCCTACAATCAACATATTGAAACTCTTTTATTTGCGTGCATATTAGAAAAAAGTAAAGAAAGTATCAGTTATTGATTTAAATCCCTTTGATGAAAGCGATATTTTACCCAAGCGACAGTTTTGAAAAGAACAAGACGATATTTTAACGATAGAGCTGTTTGATAATACTTTAATACCAAATCGCTAACAAAATCAATCCTACGCAAATTAAACTAGCAAATTTGGTAACTTATCGACAAAGGTATAGCGACATTTTGCTAATTAGTGGGAACAACCAACAAGATAATTTAAATTTACCTTTCTTTCAGAAAGCTACTGATTTTGTTTATTTGTTGACATTAAAAATAATCCAGCAAAGAATTTAATAAAATTCTTTGTGAAGCATAAAACAAAGGATGCTAATGTATCAATCTTGGTTTACAATTACGAAGATAATGTTCAATTAAATAAAGAATATATTCAAATATTAAAACAATTTAAAAATGATAAAGTAAGTGTTGACAAGATTGGCTCATTTCCTAAATTAGATAATTTAAAGCAAATCGAGAACATTGATCCTTGACAACCAATATATAAAAAAATAAATAGCACTTTTTAACTGCTATTCTTTTTATTTCTTTTCAGTTTCGTCTTTTTTAGGTTCTTTGACAAATGTGTCGGCTTGTTTGTCTTTTGTGAAAACAACTTTTCTTTGAACCTTGATTACTTCTGGAAGAATAATTTCACCGTCTTGTTTATCAACAACTTTAGTTGGTTGACCATGAGCTGCAGCAATTGCATCAGCAAGTAGACTAATTAATAATCATTGAGTCTTAATTGAACGCGTGTTGGCAGGAATGATAAAGTCAACAAGATCTGGATTAGCATTTGTATTAGCTATAGCTACTACTGGAATGTGGCAATCTTTTGCTTCTTTAACTGCATTGTGTTCAGCAATTGGATCAGTTACTACAACAACTTGTGGCAAACCTTTCATGTTTTTGATACCACCGATGAAACGTTCAAGTTTATCAACTTGTCTGTGCATATCTAATTGTTGTTTCTTTGTGTAGCGACCAACATTTTCAGATTCAAGTAAGTTTGTTAATCTATTAAGTTTGTTAATAGAATTATTAACAGTTCTGAAATTTGTTAATGTTCCACCTAATCAACGTTGGTTAACATAGAACGCACCAACTCTTTGTGCTTCTTCGATAATGTATTTCTTTACAGAATCATTGTGAGTACCAACGAATAAAACTTTACCGTCTTGCTTTGCAATATCAAAGATAAAGTTGTATGCTCTGTTAGAGAACACAATAATCTTAAGCATATCAATAATTAAACTTCTTGATGCTTTAGATCTATAAATGAATGGAGCTATCTTTGGGTTTCATAAATTGGCTGGTAAGCCAACATGAGCGCTTGCTTCCATTAACTTTGCAACAGAAAGAATTTTCTTTAATTGTTTATTATCTTTGTTTGTTTCAAAGAACATATTTACTTTAGCTTCAATTGTTTCCTTTGCAGAACCACTTTCTCTAACTAAAGGTTTCTTTGTTGGTCGTTCACTAGCTACAGCAGTTTTTTCAGAAACTGCTTTTTTAGTTGTCTTCTTTGTTGTTGTCTTTTTTGTAGCTTTCTTTGCTACTTTCTTAGCTGGTTTTTCAGCTGGTTTAGCATCTTCCGTTTTAACAACGGCAACTGCTCCTTCTTTTTCAACTTGTTTTGGCATTATTTACCCCTTATCTAATATATTATTTATGAAAAGTTATTTAGCAAGCTTCAAATCGTCAAACGGAATTTCTTGCGAATTAATTCTTCCGAAGAATTCAAATTCAACTTTAGCAGTTTGTTTCTCTAAGTTGATGGCAGTGACTGTACATTTTTCACCTGCGAATGTACCATTAATAATTTCTAATGATTGGCCAACCTTGAATGGAGCTTCAGTTAGAACTGGTTTTACAACCTTTGGTTGTTCTTTTTGTTCTTGAACAGCCCTTGGTCGAGTTTCTTCAGCAGTTATTCTTGCAGCATATTCAGCAGCGGCTGCATCATTAATAAGTCTTTCATATTCATCCATAGAACATGGAATTGGTTTAGCAGCTTTACCTGTTGAACCGACAAAACCCATAACACCAACTGTATTTCTGATGTTATATCAGATATCGTCGTCAAGATCACAACATACAAAGATGTAATTACCAAATCTATTAACTTTTTTAGACTTGATTCTTTTATATCTACCATCTGGTAGTGCTTCTCATCTTGTAGTTTTAGTTGTTTTCATTTGTTTAGGAAGATCAGGACTATTTTTAGAAAAAATTTGTTCTGTTTCTTGTTTTTTAATGAAAACTCTAATTTCTTTTACTTTTGGTTGTTCGTTATTAGCTAATGGTGCAGAAGCAGTATTTTCAGATGTTTTAACAAAGTTGGCATAGCCAAAGTTGTTCATCTTTTCTCTAAGTGCTTGGGCAATAGATTCTTCTTGTCCACCAACAGCAGTAATAACATACCATTGCATTCTTTGATTAATATCCATATATGCGTCTCCTATATGCTTTGTAGTGCTATTAAGATCATATCGATAGCAAAGAATATAACTCCTAAGAAGATACAAACTAGAACAACAGTAATAATGTCTTTAACTACACCATTTCTGTTGTGTCAAGCTATTCTTCCTCTTTCCTTGCTTAATCCTTTGGTCCAAGTTCTCATAACTAAACCAAATGGACGTTTTACAACAGCTTTAGCTGGATCTTTGAGATTTTCAATCTTCTTATCAAGTTTATCAATTTTGTCTTGAATTGATGATTTGATCTTTGGATTTTTCTTTCTTGCAAGCTTAACTGCTAATTTTGCTCTTTTCTTCTCAATCTTTTTAAGGGTTTTGATTCTAGTAGCTTCCATTTCAGCAGCATACTTCTTTTCTCTTTTTTCCAACCTTTGTTCTTGTGTTCTTTTGGTTGTGTCAGTACTATTAGTATTAATGTCAGTCATTATCTTGTTTCCTTATGTTTTGTGACTTTTTTACACTTTGGACAGTATTTGTTTAAAACGATACGTTCAGTTGATAACGTATTCTTCGTAATATGATAATTACGGCTTAAACATTCGTCGCAAACTAATATAACTTTTTTCCTCATAAATTTCTTGGTTAAGAAAAAAGCCCGAAGGCTCTTTTTTAATAACGTATATATTATATATATAAAATTATTTTTTAATATTTAATTTTTTAGATTTAGCTGTTTTCTTAACTCGTGCTTGTTTTTTGGTCTTAACATTAGTTTTAGTTTTGTTAACAATTTTGTTGCCAAAGTGGCAAACATATTTCATTGCAATGTTTTCAATTATTATGTTGATAATCATTATTAATGGAATAGCGATTACTAAATTAATTAATCCACTTGCAAAGTAAAGAATAATGAACAATATTGCAGATATAGCAAGAACAATTAATACTGATAGAAGTTGCTTTGACATCGTCATAACATTAAAGACATCAGTAAATTTTTGTTCTTTGCTCTTATAGCACAAAGTAGCTCAGATTAGTGTTAACACTAATAACAATACAAATATTCCAAGGAAAATGAATACTAAACCAATAGCTGGTATTTCATTAACTAGGCTAATTATTATTAGGAAGTAAACTAAACCAACAGTTAAAAGGTTAAGAGTAAATGAAAGAATATACTTTCCAACATGTCTATTTTCGCTGTTTCTTAGTTGAATAACTAATCGTGATGCAAAGAAAGCAACTAGCGATGAAACACCAACGCAAATGAAAATCACTACAAGTTGATCTTTGATGCCGTTAACCAAATCATTAGCACAAACAGTAGTTGTTTCTTTCATTTGTTCTAATACTTCAGTTTGAAGGCCAGAATCAGCAATTGCTTGCATTATAATTCGATAGATACTATTACCGCTTAACAACGATTGAAGCGTAACTATCGGATTGCCTCAATTTAATGATTTAAATTGCCCGTTGAATGATTGAATAAATGCCGAAGCATCAAAACCAGATTTAGCAACAGATGTTGCACTAGAGACAACTTTTGCTAATGTAACTTGAACAAGGCTAGCAATAACTGGTGCTGTAAGGATAATAGCAACAACCAGTCCAACCGCTACTATTCCAGTAATCGAGAACACATCTCAAATGTTGTCACGATAAACTCTAAGAGTTAGTTTAACAAGATCGGCTGTATCACTTTTATTATTTTTATTCTTTACTATTTTTCTCATACGTATGACACTCATGTAGATGTTAAATAAGTACAAACAGCATATTTATCGCCAATTATGCCAACATCAATATCTTCACCATTACATTTTCATCCAGCTGTATTGTCGGCAAAATCGAAAATAGTTAAGTTTGCGCAACCATTGAATGCATTAGCACCAATTAATTCTAATTGGTTTCCGTCATACAAAGTTACTTGTTCAAGACTTGTATCACCAGAAAATGCTGATGTTTGAATTTCTGTAACCATATTGTCAACTTTAACTTTTTTAATATTTGTATTAGAAGCTAGACAACTTGTTGATACTTTTATATTTTTTATTTCTGTGTAATTTGCATCATCAATTTGGTTAGTTATCGACAACATTGACATCTTTTTTCCTAAGTCAGTTTGACTTACTAGTTCCATTGTTTTGTTATCTTTGTCAGTTTTAAAGTTAAACAAACCAGCTGATAAATATTTTTGTCCATCATAAGTTGTTTGCAATCTTGTAGAATCATACTTTCTGTTGGCAGATTCAATATAGTGTTTTATGGTTATTGTGTCTGTGTCAATAACATCATTTTCTCTAATACTGAAAGAACCTGTTGACCCAGTTGTTGTATCGACACACAATAAAACTGAATTATTTGAAAGAACCGCGTTTTCAAGAATTAAATATTTTCCTGGATTAATTTCAAGGGAGTCCATGCCATTGCCAACAACAAATCTGTCTCCTTTTTTGTCGGGGTCAACAATAACTCTAACACTTTTGTTTAATTCACTAAATGGAACAGACATCTGCATCGCTGATGAACCTTTAGGCATATAGATTTGTCCACCTTCACAGCAATTTGAAAGTGATACACCTTCTGAATAAGCTAAATCATTTAACATGCCGTCATCGTCGGTGCTAAGACTCACTGTATAGCAACATTTATTTTGTGCTTCAGCATTTCTTGTTCATGCTTTGCCTGGATGAGTTGTTGTTATAAATCTTGCAACAATGTCAGGAGTTAAATCAGTTGGAAAAATATGTTGTATCGCCAATCTTCCAGCCTTGACCTGGTAATAAAAATTGTGTTAAAACTTTACAGTTATTAAATGCATTACCAGTTATCGTAGCTAAGTTTTCTGATTGAGATAAATCAACACTTGTTAAACTTAAACCTTGTTCGAATGCCTGAGCGCCTATTGTTGTTAAGTTTTTTCCACCGGTAACAGATTTTAGTGAGATGTTTTCATAAAAGGCTTTCTTACCAATTTCTGTAACATCGTTACCGATGTTAAGAGTTGTTAAGTGAGCAAATAATATAGGGAGAATCTTTTTTAAAGAAGCTGTAATATCGCCATCAATATATGAACTGAATGCACCAGTTCCTACTTTTTTATTCCGCTGCCAAGAGTTAAACTTGTAAACGAACCTTTAGCATAATATAAATCAAAAGTTGTATCAGCAATAATGTCGATTGGGAATTTGAATTTTGCATACAATACAAAGGCTTGGTCGTCGATGTCAGCATCTATCCCTTTAACAACGTTAGTAATTGTTAAATTAGTAACAGTTTTACCGTATTGCGTTAATCCCAAAATCTTTTTAAAGTCATGAGACATTAATAATGTACCGAAAGCATAATGGTTTACCGGTATTACTAATACCGAATTAGCAATTTGTGGTGAACCAATTGCTTCATATCCATCTTCCATTTCACTTTCTAGGTTAGTGACATACATAACATTTACATTGTCTGGGCACGTGTTACGGTTGGTGAAAACTAATGAACCAGTATTGTATGATTCAATAAATGTATTGCTAGCTGATTGGTCGGCTTTAGCTGTTTCTTCTTTGTAGTCCCAACAAGGCTAGTTTTGTATCACCTTCATATTCAATTGAAGAAGGAATGTAAACGATGCCAGATGCATAAATATTGAAATTACATTTCAACTTTGAGTGATAGTGATATGGTTCAAGATAAACAACGTGACTAACATATATTGGTTTAGTTATTGTTAAGTCATCTCTTAATATAGTAATTGTTTGATCATCAGATGTTATATCGTTGAAGGCATCTTCAAGTTTTGCATACCACTTATCACCTATCATTGCTTCGTTATTTGTAATAACGTCATACTTTTCGTATAAATCACCTTTATCAATTCAACGAACTTCCTCTTCTTCAGTTGTTATAGTTTTAACATTACAGTTATCAAATGCTCCTTTGAAGTAACCTCTTAGTTCTTTAGGCAACTTAACTGTTGAAGGGATTGATACTGTGTAATTTGTTTTTGCATGAGGTGTTAAGCTTGTCATGACACCTTCATCATTAACATAAGCAACTGGATCTTCGTATCCACAAAGGGATACATTTATTTGTTAATTCATTGAAGATGTGTTCAGATTTATTGAACACTTCATGACATTGGCTACATTCTTGCCAGTGATTAACTTCATCATATTTATATGGTGAAAGATAATCATGAACGTGTAGCGGTTTACAGCTAGTTACCGCTACAGTTGGGATCGTTAGAGCAGGAACAACTGCTGTAAACGGCCTTAAGACTTTTCATTTTTTTTCATATTTTATTTTCCTATTTTTGTCTATAGGCACGTTGAAATAAATGGCGCCATATAGATATTAAGATTATATTTTATATAATCTTAACCTCACGAATAAAATATTGAAATGTTAACAAAAAAATAAGGCATGAACCTTATTTTTTCTTTGTCTCTTTGTGTAGTGTTACTTTTCTACAGTATGGACAAAATTTCTTTAATTCCAATTTATCTGGATTATTTTTAGCGTTCTTGAATGTCAAATAATTAATTTGATGACATACTGAACATTCTAATCTAATACTTCTTTTTACAGCCATAGTTATTTCCTATCCTAAATATTATACTAATATTTGCTTACAATTTTTTCAATTTCTGATGCTGGTTTAAAACCAACAATTGTTTGGACAATTTTTTCGTTAACGATGACAATCATTGTTGGAACAGCTTGAACATTGAATGATTGAGCAATTTTTAAGTGCTTATCGCTATCAACACGAATAACAGTTCAATCATCGTGTTTATTTGCAAATTGCTCCAGTTGTGGTGCAAGCATTTTGCAAGGACCACATCATGTCGCATATATATCGATAATTATTTTTTTATTTTCTTTAATAAGTGAATCAATCGCTTGATTTTGTAAATCAATAACCATTATTTTTTGCCTTTTTTCTTAGCTATTTTAGTTTTCTTTGAGTTTGGATTGTAGTTTTTAACCTCTTCAAGAGAGTTAACAATGAATGTACACTTAGGGTAATTGCTACAACCGATGAATGGTTTACCACGTTTGTTTGTTCTTTGAACAAGGTTATGACCACAAATTGGACATTTTTCAGTTAATTGCTTAGTTCCAGGGAATTCTGTATATTTACAGTTAGGATAATCTGAACAACCAATAAATTGTTTTTTAGTTTTTTTACTAAATCTGTAAACTAAAGGTTTACCACATTTTGGACACTTGCGGCCAACTTCTAGACTTTGTGCTTTTATTGATTTAGTTTTAGAAGCAACTTTGCTCTCGAACTTTGGAACAAATGATATTAATCATTTATTTCATGGTTCCTTCTTATCGGCAATGGCATCAAGCCTTTCTTCCATTTCCTTTGTAAAGTTCTTGTCAATAACATCATCAAAGTTATTAACAAGTCCTTCAATTACGGATGTACCAATAGGTGTCATGTAGAATGCACGATCTTTTACTTCACAATAACCTCTTTCAGGGTTAACATCAACCATCATTCTATATGTTGAAGGTCTTCCTACACCTGCATCATCTAGTGCTTTTACCAAGCTTGCTTGGTTATATCTTGCAGGCGGTTCTGACACGTGTTTAACTGCTTCAATAGTTTTAGCACTAAGTTTTTGACCATCTTTATATACTATTTCTGTACCTTTGCCTACAGCAGCCTCTTCCTTATATACACGTTTATATCCATCAAATTCTTCAACGTTAGAATATGTAAAGAATTTACACTCATCATTTCTAAAACGGATAGTTTTGTGGATGTAACGACAAGGAGCCATTAGACACGCAATTGATCTTCTTCAGATTAATTCGTACATCTTTGCGTACTCGTCTTTTACTTTATTTTTAAGGCTGCTTGGGAAGGTGAAAGGGTTAATAACCCTGATACATTCGTGAGCATCTTGTACATTTTCTTTTTTATTTTTGCCTGGCTTTGAGTTACCAACATACTCAATTCCGTAGGTTTTAGTAATATATTTAATAGCTACGGATTTGAATGCATCAGACATTCTGATACTATCTGTTCTTGGATAAGTAATCAATGCTGTTTGTTCACCATTGATTTTGATACCTTCGTAAAGGTCTTGAATTACTTTTGTAATTTTACTTACTGATCAACCAAAAGAGTTACTTGCGGCTTGTTGCAATGTTGATGTCTTAAATGGGTCATGAGGGTTTCGTCTCATCATTTTGACATCTTCTTTTCCTTTAGGAAAATACACAACGAAATCTTTTTCAAGTTTCTTGATGATATCGTTGACTTCTTTTTCAGAATCAAATTCTAGAATTGAAGTGTCTTCTTTTTCACTATCACGTTGTTTAGCTCCAACTTTACGTAAATAGATTTTATCGCCGTTGGCAAGCACTGTGTCGAGTGTATATGTTGTAACAGGTTTAAATTTCTTTATTTCCTGTTCGCGTTCATAAATAAATTTTAGGGCAACAGATTGAACTCTTCCAGCAGATGAACCGTTAAATTTGTCTCTAACAAATCTAGACAAGTCATAACCAACAATTCGGTCAAGAACACGACGGGCAAATTGACTATGAACTCAGTTCAGGTCAATTTTCCTTTCATGTTTTATAGCTTCTTCAATAGCATCTTTAGTAATTTCGTTAAATGTTATCCTGACGCATTTATCTTGGCTTGCTTTAGGCAAAACTTCATAAACGTGTCAAGCAATTGCTTCGCCTTCACGGTCAGGGTCGGTAGCTAGATAAATTTTGTCTGCTTTTTTTGATAATGAAATAATTTTATTAATTATTTCCTTTTTTGATTTCTTAGTAACTGAGTTATAAGAAATTCTTCAATTTGGTTCGTAAGTTTTTGGATCAAAAGCTTTCGAACCTGAACTTGGGATATCACGAATGTGGCCAACCGTTGCAAGGATTGAATAATCCTTTCCAAGGTACTTACCAATCGTTTTTTCCTTGTTAGGTGATTCGATAATTACTAAATTTTTTGCCATAATTGCTATTGATTATACTTACTATAACTTGATAGAAATATAATAATTATCTATATATATTTCATATATATAAATTACTTACTATTTTGGAAATAATCTAAAATTTGTTGTTCATTGTCGATAACACATAAGTTACGATTGTCGAAAGCTTTTGCTATCTTTTGTGAGTAAGCATCTTTTAAGATGCCAACCTTTATATTTTCTTTTTTTGCATATTCAACTAGGCTCAGCATTTCTTTATTTTTGAGCGGTGAAATAATTAATGTTTGCAAACTTAAACCAAGATACAGCCTTTCTTGTCATTGATTAGAATAATCAATTCCTTCTTGTTTTTGCCATATTTCAGAGCAGAAGGCATTGTTCATAATAACTTTCTCATCGGAAAGGATATTTTCAAAGGTTCTATCATTTGCTTTATTCAGTTCTTCTAAATAAAATATATTATTTATAGGCATTTTGCTTAGAATTTCAAGAATCTGTTTGTTGGTTTTCTTGGGTCATAACATAGTGATGTTATTTTTCCTTAATTGTTCAAGATATTTACTATTGTTCTCGTCCATACTACCATATATAGTGATAATGTTGCTATTAAGTAGTTTTTGTAAACCGTAGCAAAAGACACCAAATGGTGGTTTGTAGATCGTTTTAAGATTAGCAGGATAATCGCTGCTTATAAGTGTTATTCAATCAGCATCAACTTCGTTAACTGCTTTTTTAATTTCATAAACTTTTAATTCTTCTTTTTTCTGAAGGCTATCATAGATTGCCATTCAATCGCCGAAGTATTTAAGCGATAAATATAATAATATTTCGTCCATTATTTTATTCTCCTACTTATACTTTTGCAAAAAATAGGAAAATTTCCGAAAAAAATTAAAAATTTGTCGTCCGGCCTCATTTTATGCGGGCTTACGACAAAATTATTTTTTGAAATAAAAGAAAAATAATATCAATTATTTTATAATTCAAATATGACATTAACATCAAAACCAATAAAAACAAGGAAAGCGTTTAGAAATTGGCTGGAGAAAAATTCCCAAAACGCCAAGGAATGCTTTGTCTTAGCAAAAATGGGTAAACCATTAGATAGTAGGACATTTTATTATATTGATGCAGTTGAAGAAGCTCTTTGCTTCGGTTGGATTGATTCAACACATAGAAATGTCAAGAACATTGGCCATGTTATTAGATTTTCTCCAAGGAGAAAGGGTTCTAATTTTTCTGTTTTGAACAGAGTCAGATGCATTAGACTCATAAAATTAAAATTAATGACTAAACCCGGACTTGCAGTTATCCCTTCTTTAGATCTTGATGACTTTGTCATCGAAAAAGAAATAACAAATCTTTTAAGAAAGAATAAAAAACTAGCAGCAAACTTTTATTCTTTCCCTAAGCTTTATCAATTAGTAAGAATTGATAATATTCAAACTCAGAAAAGAATAAACCCAGCAGCACATAAAACGGTAATGAAAAATTTCATTAACAATACATTAAAAGGAAAGATGTATGGTCAATGAAATGATTGGGGAAGATTATTAAAAGTAAAAATATAATATTTTTAATAAGAATATTGAATTTTTAATACCTAAATATTATTATTTAGACTTTAACAAGTCAGGACGATATTTCTTAGTTTTAGCTAAACGATTAGCTTTTCTAAAATCATTAATTAACTTATGGTTACCAGACAATAACACTTTTGGAACATTATGCCCTTCAAATGATTCAGGTCTTGTGTACGCATCATAATCTAAAAGATTATTATTAAAACTTTCGCTATCAAGCGATGGTTGACTTATTACACCCTTTATTAATCTTGTAATAGCTTCAGTTATAGCCATAGCTGGGATTTCACCACCAGTTAGGATAAAATCACCAAGCGAAACTATTTGGTCCACATAGTGGACAATTCTTGCATCAAAGCCTTCATAGTGGCCACAAACAATGATTATGTCTTTGCTACTATTAGCTAATTGTTTTGCTTTTGTTTGATTAAATGGTTTGCCTTGTGGGCTTGTTAATATAACAAGACTGTTCTTTGTTTTGTATTTTTTAATTGCTGCAACAATTGCGGGCAAAGCAATAATCATTCCAGCTCCACCACCAAATTGGTAATCATCAACTTTCTTGTGTTTGTTTTTTGAAAATTTTCTAAAATCAACAATGTTGATTTTTACTTTCTTTGAAGATATAGCCCTTTTGATTATTGAAAATTTTTTAAAATTTTCAAATACATCTGGGAACAAAGTTAGAATAGTAATCTTTTTCATACTTATTATTATAAAAAAATAAGAAGCTTTGCTTCTTATTTATCTTGAACAGCAATTCTTGCTGATTTACCTGCACGTTTTCTCATATATGAAATATATGCACGTCTTACTTTACCTTTTTTATCAACATTGATTTTAACAATGTGAGGTGAGTGTAAAGGGAAAGTTTTTTCTACACCATTTTCTTTTCTTAAGATGAACGTTTTTGAATTAGCTGAACCTCTAACTCTTAAACATACACCAGTAAAAGTTTGGATTCTAGCTTTCTTTCCTTCGACAATCTTATAGCTTACGGAGATTGTATCCCCGGCCTTAAAATCAGGAACATCAGATCTTAATTGTCCATCTGTTATTTTCTTAAGAATTTTTTGTCTATTAACGTTTGCCATAATTATTTAGCTTCCTTTGCTGGTTCAGCTTTAGCTGCAGGTGCGGGAGTTGGCTTTGCAGCTGGTGCTGGAGCAGGTTTTGGTTTCTTAGGAGCATTTTTCTTGGCTAATTTCTTAGCAACTTTCTTTTTAGAAAGTTTTCTTTTGCCTTTCTTAACAAGTTTTTTCTTAGTTGCTACAAATTTAGCATAAATTCCTTCTCTTTTAAGAATTGCTTTAACTGTATCACAAGGTTGAGCACCCTGTGCAAGAAGTTGAAGAATTAATTCTTCTTTTAAGTCCTTAGCTTTGCTAGTAGCTGGATCATATGTACCTAATAGGTGCAAATATGCTCCGTCACGTCTTTTACGTGAATCAATAGCAACAATCCTGTAAGCAGGCAATTTGTGCCTACCTAACTTTGTTAATCTAATTTTAACCATCAATATCTCCCGATGTGTTTTTTATTATTAGTTAATATATTATATGTATTTTTTGATATTTTAATCGTAAATAACATAAAATTATTAAATAAGGGAACAAAATGAAAAGAATTGGTATCCTATATGATAAAGAAAGTAAGAATTCATTCTTACTTCCTAACCAAGTAAAAGCTTTATCTTCGTACGGGGTAAGCGTATCTATTATTGCAGGCATGGGTAATAAATTTAATACCCCTGATAGCGAATATTTAATTGCTGGCGCAGTAATTCATAGTAAATGATCAGAAGTTATCGCTAATAGCGATATCATTATTAAAACTAATGCTTTTAGCAAAGCTGAAATCAAAGCAATTGGTAATAAGACAGCAATAACTATGGCTAGTTTTTTAAATAATGTTGACATGCTTTATGAAATGTTAACAAACAACGTTACTGGTGTTCAACTTCTTTGTCAAAATAAGCTAGGCAAATATGAAATATTTGAAGAGCTAGAGCAGCTAAAAGCTCCTTTTATTTTGAAACAACTCCAAAATGCCTTTCGAACAGGGCTTGCTAAAAGAAAGAAAGATAAAGTTGTTTATCCAGCAAATCCAAAGATTCTAATATTAAATATTAGTCCTTTATCAATTGCTCTTGCTAAAATTGCTACTAAAGCTGGCTTCATCGTTACATTAGCTGATGATGATTTAGAACAACTCCAACAATTAAAAGATTCAATTATGAATCTTGAAATATGTGATGCTAGTTATGAAACACTTGTTGAACAAGTTAAACAAAATAATGCACTAATAACAACAATTCCTGATCCTACATCACCAGCAAAAAATAGAATTACTAAGCAAATGGCTGAGTCAATGCCTAAAGGCAGTCTAATAATTGACGCAGAATGTGAATTTGGTTATTCGCTTCAATTTGTTAAAAAATGACCTGATGCAAGTTTGGTTTGAAACAAGATTGGCTCATCATATTATTTAACTAATGAAAATTTAACAAATCTGCTTCCAGCTGAAGCTAGTGTTACAATATCAGAAGCATCAGTTGATGCACTTGTTGCTTTCGCAAGAGATAAATTTGATAATGTTTCTAACATTATAGTCTGCAAAAATGGCAAAATAGTTGATGCAAATGTTGCAACAAAACTAAAACTATATTTGACTCTTTAATTTTTTCACAAATCTACTGATTTGTTCATCAGAAACTGAGCTACTTGTAAAGATAGCACAGTTTCTTTTATTTTTAAGCATATCTTTAGTTAATTTAATATGCAATGGGTCAATAGCAACGACATGTTTTTGGTATTTGCTTAACACCTCGCATAATGTTTTACCATTATGACTGGCTGGGTCAGTAATAACAAAAACAATGTCGTATTTTTTACGTTCTTTAACATTTTCTTGTCTTTTGCGACTAGAAAAACAAATAGCATTTGAATATTTAATTTTTGCAGGAAGGGTAAACCATTTTCATGTTTTTTGAAATTGATCAACATTCATTGTTGATTGTGACATAACATGAACATATGGCATAGCTAAAACTTTGTTTAAATCTTTCTCAGTTTTATAAATTGTTAAATTGTTTTTTCCAACTGCTTTTGCTGCAACTGCTTCAGCGTGATTTTTATCACCATAATAAGCAACATGATAGCCATGTAAAATGGCATAATTTATCTTTGATAAAATGGCCGAAACATATGGGCATGTTAAATCATATACTTTTCAGCCCTTAGCTTCAACATAATTGATTGCTTTTGGGTCTGTTCCATGGGCAGAAAATATAACAATATTTGGTCCTTGTTTTATTTTTTTAACAAGCGCTAAGCGATCACTGTTCTTGTTATCAAGAACTTTAACGTTTTTATATTTAGCTATTTGCATAGCAAATTCACTATTGTGAACAGGTTTACCAATAATGTAAATTTTAGCTGATGGATGATCAGCTATTATTTTTAGTGTTCTTTCTACAACTTTTTTTGCCCCAGGGCAAAAACCACAAGGACGAACTAAATTAATTTCCATACTATCAATATGTTTATAACCTAATTTTTATAAATTATAATTTATAATATTAAGCATAATGGCAGATTTAAAAGAATTAATCAAAAATAGTTTAAACATGGGTAAAACTGGGCTTGAGATGAAAGCCAATTTATCTGTCAAAGAACCAAAGATTCAAAAAGCTTGAATCGATAATAAAGTGTATGAAAGCGTTTTAGCACGTAATCATAAAGAAAATAAACAATGAATTCTTCATGATGGACCACCATATGCTAACGGTGACCTACATGTAGGTCATGCTTTAAACAAAATCCTTAAAGATATTATTGTCAGATACAAAAATATGAAAGGTTTCTATGCACCTTTCGTTTTGGGTTGAGATACACACGGTTTACCAATTGAACATGCTTTAACCAAAAAATTAGGCAAGGAATATAACCAATTAACCGTTTCTCAGAAACGACAAAAGTGTTACGAATTTGCTTTAGCAAATATCGAAAAGCAAAAGCAACAATTTGCTAAGTTTGGTTTGTTTACTGATTTTGATAAGTTCTATATGACAATGTCAAAAGATTTTGAAACTAGACAATTGAACTTGTTCTTATCAATGATTGAACAAAATCTTGTTTTCCAAGCACTTAAACCTGTTTATTGGTCTTGATCTAGTCAAACAGCTTTAGCTGAAGCAGAGATTGAATATAAAGATTTAGAAGCATACTCAATCTTTGTTGGTTTCAATGTTGTTGATGGTAAAAACATTCTTGAAAAGAACGACAAGGTTGTTATTTGAACTACAACACCATGAACAATACCATGCAACTTAGCTGTGGCTGTCAATCCAGATTTTGACTATGCAAGAGTTGAAGTTGAAGGCAAGTTTTATGTTGTTGCCAACAAATTATTACCTAAGATTACTAAAGCGCTAGGTTGAAAACAACCTAAGGTTATCAAAACATTCAAAGGAACAGAACTTGATAAAGTTGTCTACCAACATCCACTTTATGATAAAAAGTGTCCTGTCATCTTAGCGCAATATGTTTCAATGGAAGATGGTACAGGTTGTGTACACAACGCACCAGGTTTTGGTGATGATGACTATCTGGCTTGCAAAGCGTACGGCATTGAACCATATTGTCCAATTGATAAATTAGGAAAATTTACTAGTGAAATAAATGATGACCAGTTGGTAGGCATCTTTTATGAAGATGTAAATGAACCAATTGTGAAAAGATTGCAAGCAAATGATTGTTTACTAAAAGTTGGCAAGATTGTTCACTCTGCAGCTATCGATTGAAGAACAAAGAAACCGGTTTTATATCGAGCAACTAAACAATGGTTTGTCAATATTAATTCAATCAAGAAAGACATAATCAAAAATATTGATTATGTTAAATTCAATTCGGAATCTAACAAGAACCACATGAAAGGAATGATCGAAAATAGATCAGAGTGATGTATTTCTCGGCAAAGGGTTTGGGGTGTGCCTATTTGCATCATTTATGATGAAAAAGAACAACCAATAACTGATATTGATCTAATCAAACATGTCGTAGATATTCTATCTAAAGAAGGAACGAATGTTTGATTTGAAAAACCAGTTGAATATTTCCTAACAGGTAAATATGTAAAATTAAAAGGATGCACAAAGTGCATGGATACAATGGATGTATGATTTGACTCGGGATCAACTCATATGATGTTTGAACCGCTTGGTTGAAACAAACAATGTGATCTTTACCTAGAAGGTAATGACCAATACCGTGGTTGATTCAACTCATCAATTATTACCTCAACAATTGTTAAGAAGTGTTCACCATACAAACAATTAATATCTCACGGAATGACAGTTGACGAACAAGGTCGTAAGATGTCTAAATCATTAGGCAACGGTGTTGACCCATTAAAAGTTTGCAACCAATACGGAGCTGGCATTCTAAGAATGTGAGTTGCTAATAGCAACTATGCTTCTGATGTTTCCATTTCTGATAACATCTTAAAACAAATATCTGAAATGTATCGTCGTATTAGAAACTCATTGTTTAGATTCTGTTTAAGCAATATTGATGATTTTAATTTTGAAAAAGATGCAGTTACAGATTTTAGTCAAGAAGATCTATTTATTTTAAACCAACTAAAAACAAATATTGATAAAATCAATAAAGCGTATGAATCATTTGATTTTTCAGTTGTCGTTAAAACAATTGGCGCTCATGTTATTGAATTAAGTAGCTGATACTTTGATTTAATCAAAGATACTTTGTATTGTGATGAAGCAAATAACAAACAAAGAAGAGCTATCCAAACTGTTTTATATTATTTGCTAAACACATATTTGTGTTTCTTGACACCAATCATTCCACATACAGCATTTGAAGTTCATAGTTTCTTCAAAAAGCCTAACAAACAAGAAAATGTTATGCTTGAACAATGAGTTGATAAACTATCAGTTAAAGTTGAAGCAATTGATGAAGAGAAATGAAAAACAATTTTCAAAATTAAAGACATAGTCTTTAGCAAAATTGAAAAGATGAGAAATGACAAAGTCATTGCTAAAAATAATGAAACTGATGTTGTTTTAACATTCAACAATAAGTTTAATATTGATGAAGCTTTGCTTAAAAAGATCTTGAATGTTGCAAAAGTAACAATTAAGTCTACTAAAGAAGACAAAATTGAAGCTGATGTTACAAAAACTAAATACATCAAATGTATTAGGTGTTGAAATTATTATCCACAAGATCAAGTCAAAGACGATCTTTGTCCAAGATGTTCAAAACAAGTTAAGAAGTAAACTTATCTTTTGCAATAAATACTAGGTCCTTACCTAGTTTTTTATTTACATCTTTAACTAATCTAGTTAACTTGTTTTGTTTGCGAGGAATAATCTGGCTAGCGATTGAATTGTCGCCATGAGTCTTAACTAGTTTTGAAATGGTGATACCAATTAAACGAATCATTTTGTTTCCATCTCAAACTGTTCCTAACAGTTTAATTGCATAATTAGCTAAGTCTTCTCACTTGCTAATAAATCGGTTCAATGATTCGTTTTTGGTTTTTGGTTTATTGCCAATTTTGTAAATTACACCAATACAACTACCGGCCATTTCATAAGCTTTTAGCTTATTAGCTAATTCTTGAGCGATATATTTTAAATTAGTTTCAATCTCAACTGGATCATTAGTCGGATCAAGCAATGTGTGACTAACCGATTGACTTTTAGGATCGTTTTTGCTTGCATCAACAAAATCACTACCAATGCCTTGGGCATTTTGGTATGTTGTGAATCAATTACGATCTAGTGTTGCTTCTAAAAATTTGATATCATCAAAATTAGCTAAGTCACCTATTGTGTTGATGCCAATCGCTCTCAGTTTCTTGCTAGTTGGTGGCCCAACAAAGAACATATCTTCAATTGGCAATGGTCACATCTTTTGTTTTATTTCTTCTTTATTGAGAATTGTTGTAATTCCTTGTGGCTTGTTTAAATCTGTAGCCATTTTAGCCACGAATTTATTGTGGCCAATACCAATTGACACCGATAAGCCTAAGGTCCTTCTAACGCTTGTTTGCAAGTGTTTAGCAAGCAATATCGGATCATTGTTGTAATGTTTTAATGTTTTTGTAACATCCAAAAAGCATTCATCAATCGACATTTCTTCACAAACATTAGAATAATGTTTCTTTATGTAATCAAAAAATTGCATGCTTATTTGGCCATATAGCTCAAAATGACCTAACACTATATTTAAGTTAGGCATTTTTTCAAGAGCCATATATGTTGGCATTCCAGCTTTGATTCCTAATTTTCTAGCTGGATAGCTAGCACAGCCTATAACTGATCGTTTGTTTCGACCACTAACTACAAATATAGTATTTTTTAATTTAGGGTTAACTATTTCTTCGCATCCACAAAAGAAAGCATCTAAATCGATATGAAATATTGTTTTTTGCATAATTCTATTTAATTAGCATAACAAGTATTCCTTGTTATTGCTTTTTGCTCCTTGGATTGGTGATTTAATAACGTCAGATAATTTGAAACCAAGTGATTTAGCATAGCTACACACTTTGGTAATTGCTTGTTGATGATATTTTTCTGGTATAACACCTTTGCATTTATCCAATATTTCTTTTGTTAGTTCGAATTGTGGTTTAATCAGACAAACGAATTGAAGTGGATAATCAAAAAGATTATTGACGTGCTCAATTATCTTTGTTGCTGATATAAAGCTAACATCACAAGCAATGAAATCTATTTTTTCAAATAGATCTTTAGTTGTTTTACAGAAATGAGTTTGTTCCATTAAAACAACTTTGTCAGACAATATTGTCTCATCAAATTGATTTGTTCCTACATCCACAGCATATATTTTTTTAGCTCCATGCTTTAGCATAACTTGGCTAAATCCACCTGTTGAACAGCCAATGTCCAAACAAACTTTATCTTTTAGATTAATATTAAATGCTTCAATTGCTTTTAGCAATTTGCAAGCTCCTCTTGATACTCAAATATTGTTTTCATTTATCTCTAATTTAATTTCATCACTTGGTTTTACCAAATAGCTCGGTTTCTGCTCAACATAACCATTGACATAAACATAACCTGTTTCAATAAATTGGTTAAGCTTATTTCGAGAATATTTTGGATAAGATTTTGCTAAAAATTTATCTAATCTAATAGCCATAATTTTTATGTTTTAATTATTATATAATTAATTTATTATGGAAAATGTGCAAGTAAAAATTACAAACAGAAAATATACTAAGCCACAATTGTCAATGATGTTTAAATCCATGCTTATTGCTGGTATTGGATTTTTATTGATCGCTCTTGACAGTTATGGTTTTGCTGTATTGTTTAATAAACAATTACCTGGTTTTTCAACAACCGGTTTGGGCATCTGCCTATTAATGTTGATCTTAAGTTTGGTCATATCAATGCTTTGATCAGCGAACATGTATAAAATGGGTTCTTGACCATTAACTATGACATGCTTTGTTTTATACATACTAATGTGATCAGTTGGTTTTGGTTGACTATTTTCATTAGGTTTTGATCAAAACTTAAAATGATTGCCAGTTATCTTTGCTGTTGCTGGTGGTATGTTTATCTTAACATACTTTATTGCAAAGATTATGAGCATTAACGGCGTTGTTACCTTTGGTAAAATAATTGGAGCAACAACAATTGCTATGACATTCATTATGTTAATCTTCATGATAATAATGATTGTTTTCTTAATTAAGCCAACTGAAGGAACAGCTATCGCTGCTAACGCTTTGATGGCAATTATTATGATGGGAATGTCATTAATTTCATTCTTATACATAATTATTGATTTGTGAAGAATCCAAAAAATGGCACAATTTGCTGATGAAACAGAACTAAAAAATAAAATTACACCATTCTTATTTGGCTATCAATTATTAACTGATTTAGTTAATATTGTCTTCTGAATGGTATTTTATGTCATTGGGTTTAAAAAATAATGAGTTGCATTTTTTGTGATATAGCTGCAGGCAAATTGCCTTGCTACAAAATAGCAGAAAATAAGAATGCTTTAGCATTCTTAGATATTAGTCCCATGGCTAACGGTCATACTGTTATTATTTCAAAACAACATTATCCAGACTGACAAGCTACCCCATTAAATGTTTTGCATGATATGGTAGATTTAAGTATTGAAGTAGCAGACATCCTAACTAAAAAGCTTAAACCTTGAGGCTTTAATTACTTAAGTAATCAAGGAACTATTGCTGGACAAGCTGTAATGCATGTTCACTTTCACGTTATTCCTAAATACATTAAAGGACAAGGTTTTAAGCTTGATGGCAATCGCGTTAATATTGAAGATGTGGAAATGATTGCTAAGAAACTAAAAGCAGATAAGTAAGGATATAATCCTTACTTTTTTTATAGATTAGGTCATTTATATATATAATATTAAGACACATTCAGCAAAATAACATTATTTAACTTTAGTCAACAACGATTAAGTGTTAAAAGTAAATAAGCTGTAACAATTGAAATTATTAGTGTTGAATCTATAAATAAGTGTTATTTTATTGTTGTGTTAATAATATTTGAAAGGATTAAAAATGTCAAGATATACAGGTAGTATAAACCGTAAGTCAAGACGCTATGGCTTTTCTTTATTAGAAAACAACAAAGAATTTTCTAAGGGAAAGAAAAGAACATATGCTCCTGGAGCACACGGTGCTAACAAGAGAAAATTGTCAGGTTATGCTGAACAATTACAAGAAAAACAAAAACTTCAATTCA
>JAKSVS010000005.1 GCA_024407815.1 Mycoplasmoidaceae bacterium | reverse complement strand
TTGAAACACCAATTAAACACTCATTCCTTGATGGTTTAACAATTGCTGAATACTTCAACGCATCTTATGGTGCGCGTAAAGGTATGGCCGATACAGCCATGAAAACATCTAAGTCTGGTTACATGACTAGAAAATTAGTTGACGCTGCTCAAGAAGTAATTGTTAAAGAAGAAGATTGTGGTACACCTTCTGGATTAGTAGTTAGAGCTATCGAAGATAGAAAACAAAACTACCGTATTGAATCTTTAGCTGATCGTATTGCTAATAGATATGCATTCGAAGATGTAATCAATCCAAAGAATAGTCAAGTACTAGTTGCTAAGAACGAAATCATCACTCCAGCAATGGCACAAAAGATTGAAGATCTTGGTATTAAAGAAGTAGTAATTAGATCTGTATTACATTGTAAATGTAAAGATGGCATTTGTCAAAAATGTTTTGGTAACGACTTAACAACAAACAAACCAATTGAAATTGGTACAGCCATTGGTGTTATCGCTGCTCAATCTATCGGTGAACCTGGTACACAATTAACAATGAGAACTTTCCATACTGGTGGTGCTGCTGGTGAAGCTAACATTACTCAAGGTTTCGAAAGATTAAAACAATTGTTCGACCTAGTTCCTCCTCAAGAACGTGAGCTCGCTATAATAGCAGAAGTTGCTTGCGTAGTTAAGAAGATTGAACACGGAGAAGATGGTGTAAAGATTACTGTAATCAATGACGGAACTGGTGAAGAATATTCATACATGGCTTCGTTATCACAAGTTATTCGTGTTGAAAAAGGTGATCACCTTGAACCTGGTGATAAGATAACTGAAGGATCTATCAACATTAAAAAATTACTTGAATATGCTGGTATTGAAGCAGTTAGAGATTACCTAATTAAAGAAGTACAAAAAGTTTATCGTCTACAAGGTATTGAAATTTCTGACAAGTATATTGAAATAATTGTAAGACAATTAACAAACAAACTTAGAGTACTTAGCCCTGGTGATAGTTCATACTTCATTGGTGAAACAACAGATATCAACACATTCACTGAAGTATGTAACAAGATGTTGGCAGCAGGCAAAGAACTGCCAACAGCTATGAACGAAATCTATGGACTTGACAATGTGGCAACAAGCAAGAAGGGTCCATTCCTAGCTGCAGCTTCTTTCCAAGATACAAAGAAAATCTTGACTGATGCAGCAATTAGAGGTGACGTTGATACTCTAATGGGATTGAAGGAAAACGTTATGATTGGTAACCTATTACCAGTCGGAACTGGCTTGCAAAAGCCAGAAGAAGTCATCGCTAAAGGTGACGAAATGTACAAAAAAGAATATTAATTTGTACATGTGTGATAAAATAAAAAAGGAGAAAACGTATGCAAAAAACAACTATGCTTAAAAAAGAAGAAGCAGCATCAAAACGTGTTTGATACACAATTGATGCTACTGGTGTTGTTCTAGGAAAATTAGCAGTTACTGCTGCTAATATCCTTAGAGGTAAAAGCAAACCTAACTTTACCCCTAATATTGATTGCGGTGACTACCTTATCATTACAAATACTGATAAAGTTGTAGTTACAGCCAATAAACCAACAAAAGAATTCAGGTATAACCATTCTGGTTACATCGGCGGAATAAGAAAGCGTTCAGTTAAAGAAATGCTTGAAAAATATTCTGATGAATTGGTAACTATAGCAATTAAAGGAATGTTACCAAAGAACAGATTATCTGCAAAGATTATTAGAAAACTTCATGTATATAAGGATGCAGGTAAAGATCATTCAAAGCAAAAACCAAAACAAATAAAGGTAGGTAAATAATAATGGCAACTAATGTTGAATATAAAGGATTAGGAAGAAGAAAAACTTCTGTAGCAAGAGTTTTAATGGTACCAGGAACTGGTAAGATTTTGATTAATGGTAAAACTCCTGCTGAATATTTTCCTGACAAACTTGTTATCCAAGATATGCTTCAACCCCTTGAAGTAACTAACCAACTTAAGACTTTTGATATTAAGGTAAAAGTAATTGGTGGTGGTTTCAAAGGCCAAGCTGGAGCAATTAGATTAGGTATTACTCGTGCTTTGATTACTTGCAACGCTGAACAAAAGACAACACTAAAAAGAGCTAAGTTAACAACAAGAGATTCGCGTGTTAAAGAACGCAAAAAATACGGTAAATACGGTGCACGAAGATCTCCTCAATTTACAAAACGTTAATTATTTATCACACAAAAAAGAGGCTATGCCTCTTTTTCTATTCTTCTTTTACAAAGTCGAAATCTTTAGTTAGACCTTTAACGAATTGTTCAATATCAAATGGTTGCAAATCATTATATGTTTCACCTAGACCAATAAATTTAACAGGAATATTGAAGTTATCCTTTATTGCTAAGATGATTCCACCTTTTGATGTTGAATCCATTTTCGTTAGTACAATGCCTGTTAACTTTGTTACTTCACTAAAAGCTTTAGCTTGAGCAATGCCAGATTGACCAGTTGTTGCATCAAGAACAAGTAATGATTCGCATGGTTGATTTTTATTAAATTCTTTAATAACACCATCAATCTTCTTCAATTCATTCATAAGATTAATTTTGTTTTGCAAACGACCAGATGTATCACATAGAACAACGTCAATCTTATTTTCGTTTGCTCATTTAACGCCTTCATATATTACTGAAGCAGGATCTTGATTAGCTATTTTAGGTTTAAAACATTGAATATTTAATCGTTGTGCCCAAATATCAAGTTGTTCAACTGCGCCAGCTCTAAATGTATCACCAGCAACTAGACACACACTCATTTTTTTATCAAGTAAGTAATGAGCAATCTTGGCAATGGTTGTTGTTTTACCAACCCCATTTACACCAGAAACTAATATTACATTAGTTTCGCCTGATTTTAAATTAAGACCATTGTCGATTATTGAATCTTGGATATAGTAAACAAAGATTTTATCAACAATAATTTGTTTAACCAATGATGGATCTTCAACGTTTTGAAATTTGATTTCGTCTTCAATGGCTTGCATTATTTTTGTTGTTGCCCCAGTACCAACATCAAAACCAATAAGCATCTCTTCTATGCTTTCAAGCATAGCAGTGTCTACTTTTCTATGTTGTTTGACTAGTTCATCAAGTGCGCTTTTAAAAACACCGCCAGATTTTTTTAAACCATCATCAAAAGTTTTTTGGTTGACTTGAGCTATTTGGGTTGTCTGTTCAATCTTAGCAGCGGCCTTTTCAGCTTTTCTTCGTCTAATCTTTTCGATTAAATTCTTAAATATACCCATTATTGATTGTCGCTTCCAAATTCCTTAGCGTGAGCTAAGCTAACCTTATACATGTTTGTGATACCTTTGATTTGCATTGTAGCACCAAACAAACTATCACATCTTTCCATAGTTCCTGGTCTGTGAGTAATAACCAAGAATTGTGTTCCATCTGAATTCTTCTTGATAATATTACCAAATCTTTCAACGTTAGCTGGGTCTAGAGCTGATTCCGCTTCATCAAGAATTACAAGTGGGAAGTTGTGAACTTTCAATATTGCAAACAATACAGAAAGAGCAACAAGTGATTTTTCTCCACCAGACAACAAACTTAATGTAGTAATCTTCTTTCCAGGAGGAACTGCAGTAACTTCAATACCTGAATCGAGAATATTATTTGGATCAGTGTATTGAACTGAAGCAGTACCACCACCAAATAAGTAACCGAACACTTGTGGCAACTCCGTATTAACTTTTTCAATAGTTTCTTTGAAACTATCTTTTGCCTTGCTATCAAGTTCAGCAATTGCTTTCTCGATTGTTTCTTTTGCAGCAATTAACTCTTTATGTTGAACAGATAGAGAATCAAATTCTTTTTGTTTGTCTTCCAATTCCTTTAGTGCTTCCATGTTGATTGCACCGATTCGATCCAAATCAAAATGTAATTGTTGAATTGTTTCTCTTGCCTGAGCATCTGACATTGGCAATTCTTTGCTATAGTTAGCTATAGCATTTTCAATTGTCATGTGGTAATCAGTAGAAATTCTACTTTTAGCGTTGTCAATAATACCTTTAGCTTTAGTTAAATCAATTTCAGCATGAGCTTGTTCCGCATTAGCCTTAGTTACCAGTGCCCTAGTTTCATCAAGTCTTGCTTGGTAATCTTCAGCAATTTGACGATTAGTTTGTTTTGCTGCTTTAGCAACATTCAAGTCTTGAATAAGTTTGTCTTTCTTTGTTTGCAAAGAAGCTAACTCTTTAGTAATTTCATCTACAGTATTTGTTTTTGCTTCCGCTTTTTTAGTTTTAGCTAATTGATCGTAGTCTGCTTTATATCTAAATAAAGATGATTCAATATTTTTGATTTTGTCATCGTATGTAGCAAGAAGAATCTTCTTCTCATGAAGTTTGTTTTGAGTTTCAGATAAAACATTAGCAAGCTTTGCTTGTTCAACTCTTGCTTTGGAAGTTTCTTTTTGCAATTGAGCAATTTCTTTTTCCAGTTGTGCTTTATTTTCTTCAAGGTTAAAGATTGGTGTAAACTTTGTTTTAGCATAACCACCAGTAATCGCACCACCAACAGAAATGTTTTGACCATCAAGTGTAACAACTTGATAAGCGCTGTGTGTGTATTTTGAAATTATAATAGCAGTATTTAAATCTTGAGCAACTAATGTTCTTCCAAGTAACATGCTAAATAAGTCAGCATACTTCACGTCGAAAGAAATTAACTTATCAGCAGTATCGATGAAACCTTCAATTTGCTTTGCAATTAAAGCGTGTTCTTCTCTTATTGGTCTAGGTTTAACTAAAGTTAAAGGTAAGAATGTTGCCTTACCAGCTTTATTTGATTTTAAGAAATCAATAGCATACTTAGCATCTTCTTCGTTTTCAGTAATAACGAAGTTAGAGCTCTTTCCTAGAGCTAACGTAACAGCTGTTTCATAATCTTTATCTACAGTAATAAACTCTTTAACTGTTCCAACAATACCGTGTAAAGCCTTTTTATTTTCCATTACAGCCTTAGTTCCGGCTTCGTTGACATATTCATTATCAATCTTGTCTTCAACGGCTCTAAGCTTAAATCCAAGCTCAGAAAGTTGGTTTGATAATGATGCAACCTTGGCAGTTGCGTTGTCATTCTTAACTTGTTGATCATTAGCTATTTCTTCATAGCCATTAATCTCATCAACAAGTTTTTGCTTGTTTTCGTTAACTGTCTTTAAATCAAATTCCAAATTAGAAATAATTTGACCAAGAGCTTCGGTTCGTTTTTTTGCTGAACCCGAAGCAAGTTCATTTTGCAAATTTGATTCAATCGCTGATTTTTTTACTTCAAGCTTATTGATTTCTTCAATAATGTTAGCAAACTTTTGATTGTATTCTTCAACTTCTGAATCAGATCTGTTTGCTTTTTCCTTAACATCAACTAGTTGTTTGCTTATAGTCTCAATGTCTGCTTCATTAGAAGCAACAATTTGTTTGTTTCTTGTTATTATGGCTTTTAGTTCGCCTAGTTTAGCTTGATAGAATGAAATATCTTTAACAAGAACTATTAATTCTAGTTCCATTAATTGTTTTTTCTTCTCTTGATAAATTTGCGCTTTCTCAACTTGCTTAGATAGTTTCTTGATATCCTTTTCAAGGATAGAAACATAATCTGATACACGATTTAAGTTGATTATTGCTCTTTCAAGTTCAGACAAACTGTCTTGTTTCTTCTTTGCGTACAAACCAATACCAGCAGCATCTTCGAATATCTTTCTTCTTTCTTCTGGCTTAGCTTCAACGAATCATTGAACTGTACCTTGAGAAATAATTCCTAGCGAACCTTTAGCTAGTCCTGTATCAAGAAATAATTCTTGAACATCTTTTAAACGGCAAGGTTCGTTGTTAATAAAATATTCGTTTGAACTTTCATCTCTTGTTAATTTTCTAACAACAGTTATTTCGTCTAGATCACCGCGTAAAAGTTTGCTTGAGTTATCAAAAGTCAAAGAAACCATAGCGTAGTCGCTACCTTCTTTATCTTTTGAACCATGGAAAATAATATCACTTGAGCTTTTTCCTCTAAGTGCTTTTTTAGATTGTTCACCAAGCACTCATTTAACAGCATCAACAATGTTTGATTTTCCTGATCCGTTTGGACCAACAACACCAGTCATTGCGTCTTTGAATGATAATTCAATTGGATTAGCAAATGACTTGAAACCAACAGCTTTGAATTTTTTCAAGAACAACATATTATTTTCCTTCCCCGTGAACCAATTTAGAGTAGGCTTCAGAAGCGGCCATTCTTTCAGCCGTCTTTTTATTTTTGCCTTTTCCTCTTCCATAAACAATATTGTTTACTTTTAGAATGGATTCAAATTCATCAATTCCTAATTGCTTTGTGTGATACATAGCGTTTCTTGCATTGTGTTTTACTAACGCTTCTTGTACAAGTGTTTTGTAATCTAGTGCTGCTTCACCAACTTCATTATTTTCTAATTTAAACAAAGTTTTGTTTAATAAAGTTTTTATTGGTTGCAGACCTTGATCTAAATAGATTGCACCGATCAATGCTTCAAAGCAATCTTCTAGTATTTTATCAAGGCCAGTTGATTTTGCAGCACCAACTCCAAGTAAAACGTAGTTTTGCAATCCTATTCTCTTTGCTACTTCAGCTTCAGTATAAGAACAAACTAATTTTTTTCTTAAAGTTGTTAATTCGTCTTCTTGGATATTTGGGTGTTCTTTATATAAATATTCCGCTGTTAAAAAGTTAAGTATGCTATCACCCAAGTATTCAAGACGTTGATATGAATATTTTTGATTATGTTCGTTAGCATATGAAGCATGAGTCATTGCTTCAACATATAACGACAAATTGTTAGGGAATATCCCTAACGTGTTAGATAATCATTTACTTAGTTGTTTATTTTCCATATTCAATATTTTTTATGTTGTGCAATAGTTGTTTATCCACACAATCATGAGCTAAAACTAATGCAGAGTAAAATTGTTTAGAATCGGCAGAACCGTGCGTTTTAATGGCTATGCCATTAGCACCCAAAACAATTGCACCAGCGTTACCTCGATAATCAAATCTATTTGTTATAGTAGTAATAACAGGAAGTGAGAATGCAGCACCAATTCAGTTTCATGGCATTACATACTTTTTGCTTAGAATGCCGGCAACTGATTTGAGAGCACCCTCAAGGGTTTTTAAACAAATGTTTCCGCTAAATCCATCACAAACACAGACATCAACTATACCATCGAGCAATCCTCTTGGTTCTACGAAACCAACAAAGTTGATGTCTTTATTTTTAGAAAGAAGATCATAAGCATCACGGTGATAATCAAAACCTTTGTGGTGTTCAGTTCCGATGTTTAAGACACCAATTTTAGGTTTAGACACCTTTCTAATTAGTCTCGCATATTTGTTTGCCATAAGGGCAAAAGCATATAAATCGTTTCCATCAACATGAATGTTGGCACCAACATCGATCATGTTGAAACCTTTTTTGTTTGTTGTGGGAACATAAGGCATAAAACCAAACTTAGAAACGTTGTTTATTGAACCTAGTGTTGTTTGAACTAATGGAACAAAACAAGAGGTGCTACCAGCAGATACTACCGCATCAGCTTTGCCTTCTTTAACTAAACTAATAGCGACAAGCATTGATGTGTCTTTCTTTCTAAGCGCTGTTATTGGTGTATCATTCATATCGATAAAATTTTCAGTATAAACTGTTTCAAAATGTTCTTTTGGTGAAGTACAAGAAGTGATAACTTCTTTTTTACCAACAAGAATAACTTTCACACCACGGTGAGTTTTCTGAATTTTTCTAGCAGCCATCACTGCTTCAGCTGGTTTATTTTCAAACCCCATTATGTCTAATGCAATTTTCATATACTACCTATCTTGTTACTCCAATGTAATATTGATATGTTGATTGATTACCATGAACAATAACTGGTTTAATTAGATATTTTTCGTTTATGTAACGGTACATTTTGTTAACCTCTTCCATGGTAGCATTCTTTCCAAAGATGATAACAGCGGTTTTAGGTCGTCTAACGTCACGGAAGATTTCATCAATCATTCTTGTTACTAAAACAGATTCACTCTTGGAGTTGAAAATGATCTCTTTATTTTTAACACCAATAAAGTCACCCATCTTGATATTTAACTTACGATATCTAATATTCTTAACAGATCTTGAAATTTTACAAGAGGCACAGTTTCTAAAAGCATAAGACATTTCTTTAACTATGTCATCTTCAAGCTCTGGATTGAAACTCAAGCAAGTTAGGTAACTTGCTGCAATATCTCTAGCGGGAACAATATTGATCTTATATTGTTTTCTTGGGAAAAGTTTAACTGCTTGTTCGGCAGCCATAAGGAAGTTACCATTGTCAGTGACAAGAATAACTTTTTTCGATTTAGCTGATTTGATTAAATCATAGAATTGTTGAATAGTTGGGTTACCAATCTGATCGCAATTAATACAATTCTTGATTCCAAATTCTTGTTCGTAAACTTGTTGCATAGCTTGACTAGGCACTGTGGCAACAATTTTATATGCGTTACCAATTTCGTTATCAGCTCGATATGATTTTTCAAGACTTTCTAGTGAAGTACCTTTGTTCTTCATTAAGAATTGCAAAGTCATATTTTCAATTTTAATTTTCGTGAACTCACCATACCTGGATGCAAACTCAAGGAGTTTGTATGGTTGAATAACGTGAACGTGAACTTTTACAATGTCATCATCTTTAACATAGACAAAGCTATCACCCATCTTGCTTATTCTTTTTTTGAAATAAGCTTCATTAAATTTATTTTTTTCCTCTTGTTCAGTTGTAACTCTTGATCCAAGTTTCATTATGAATTCAGAACAATAACCAAAACCTTCATTATCATCAACAAAGTTTTTGTTGATGTTGTTTTGTGGCTTATTTGAAGTATTAGAATCTGCTTTTGGTTTTGCATCTGGATGCAATAAAGCTTCCTTCATTCCCTCGATGAAGACAGTTAAACCATAACCACCAGAGTCAACAACGCCTACTTCTTTTAACTGCATTAAGAAGTCTGGAGTTTTATTTAAAATAATAGTTGCTTCTTTGTGGGCAAATTCAAAGAATTGCTCAACAGTTTGAAATTTACCAGAAGCTTCAATTAATTTTTCAGAAGTTACTCTAATTACAGTTAAGATAGTACCTTCAACTGGCGTAGCAACAGATTTGTAAGCATATTCTTTTGCTGCAACAAACGCTTTTGTTAAATCAGAAAGCGTAGCTTCTTTTTGACCAGAAGTAAATACTGAACTGAAACCTTTAAATGTTTGTGACAAGATAACACCAGAGTTTCCTCTCGCATTCATTAACAAACCCCTTGAAAAGGTTTTTGTAAGAGAAGAAATATCTTCACCATCAAGGTCGGCAATTGCTTCTCAAGCACCAGCCGAAGTAATCTTTAAATTGGTTCCAGTATCACCATCAGGAACTGGATAAACATTAAGTTGATCAATGTATTCAAAATTATTACCAAGGTAGGTAACACCATTTTGAAACATTGATTTTAGGGTTTTGGCATTTAATGAAGTCATTATTTACCTCCCTCTTTATTAGCATCAATAAAAATGTTAATTTTTATTCGACCTTCAGTCACATCAAATTGTTTGCATAAATAAAAACTAATAGCTTGTTGAAGCTCTTTAGCTAATGATGAAACACTAGTTAATATATTAAATGGTGTTAAATATACATTTATTTCACAATTATCATCATTGGTTTTGATTGTTTCAATTGATTTGTTGTCAATTCCTGGAATTTTTTTTGCTTCTTCAATCAAAATATTTTCCAAAACTTGAAGACTAATTGAAATAATGTCGTGTAATTTCATAAATGCATTATATAATAATTTAATATATAAATATATTAAATATTATAAGGAAATTTTACTTATGGCAGTTGCTCAAAGAAGAACCTCAAAAGGTAGAAAAGGAATGCGTAGAAGTCATCACGCATTAAAGCCTGTAACTACAACCGTTTGTCCTAAGTGCGGTAAACCAATTAAACCACACACAGTATGTAAATATTGTGGATATTACAACGGTAAAAAAATTAAAAACGTTAAATAAACTAAAGGTTAAACCGTTCTCGGTTTGGCCTTTATTATCTAAAAGGAGTTTGATATGATCATTGTAAAACCTTCATACAAAATTTTAAGTAAGATTGAACCAATTGAACAATTACAACTAATTGAAAAAATTGGTCGTGTTTGTTACAAGTCTGAAGATAAGATTGATCAAACTGGTGAATCAGCTAAAAAGTTAATAGGTAACCTATTAAAGTGAAAACATGAAGCTGTTATTGAACACAGCTTTCTCTCTGTAAAATTTGTTTGTGATCGTGGTGTTACTCATGAACTTGTTCGTCACAGAATTGCAAGTTTTGCTCAAGAATCAACACGATATTGCAATTATGCAAACGATAAATTTGGTAAACAAATAACAGTTATAGAACCATATTTTTATAAAACAGATCCTAAGAGATATGAAATATGGAAAAAAGCAATGGAAGATGCTGAAAAAGCATATTTTGATTTGTTAGCATCTGGTTCAACACCACAAGAAGCGAGAAGTGTTTTACCAAACAGTCTTAAGACTGAAATTACCATTTCTGCTAATTTCAGAGAATGAAGAAATATTTTAAAACTAAGATGTGCACCAGATGCTCATCCACAAGCAAGAGAATTGCTTATTCCTTTATTAAAGGAACTTAAAAAAACCATTCCTTTAATTTTTGATGACATTGAATTCAAGGAAATCTAATTATGAAGATTCTTTCTGGAATTAAAGTTAGAGATAGTTTAATAAAGAAATTAAAAAAAGAAGTAGCGAGTTTGCGACGTAAAAAATGTATTCCAACGCTAGCTATTATTTTAAATAACATTAGTTATGCTAGCGGTGTTTATGTAGCCAATAAACAAAAACTTTGTAAAGAGATTGGAGTAAAAACAAAATTATTTAAGTTGCCTTCATCAACAACAACAAAACAAATGTTGGCGTTGATTGATAAGTTAAATAAAGATAAAAAAATCAACGGTTTGTTTGTTCAGTTACCAACATCAAATAAGATCGATGATAATGCAGTAATAAATGCTATCAGTCCAAGCAAGGATGTTGACTGCTTTCACAACTATAATGTGGGTAAAATTTGGACAACAAAAGATGCATCAAATTTAATTAAACCATGTACTGCTGCTGGAGTGATAGAGTTACTAAAATTCCATAGAGTACCTATGGAAGGCAAGTCGGTAGCTATAGTTAATAGAAGTAATATTGTTGGTAAACCATTAGCAGCATTATTCCTACATGAAAATGCCATTCCAACTATCTGCCATTCACGAACTAAGAATTTAAAAGATGTCTGCAAGAAATCTGATATAGTAATTGCAGCAATTGGCAAACCAAAATTCTTTAATCAATCTTATTTCAAAAAAGATGCAGTAATAGTTGATGTTGGAATTAATCGTGATGTCAACAATAAACTATGTGGTGATGTCAATGTTCAATCACTTAAGAACTTTACTGGTTGATTGTCTCCAGTTCCTGGTGGTGTTGGACCAATGACAGTAGCAATGCTTATCAATAATTTACTAATTCTTACTAGAAAGCAAATTATTAAAAAATAAAAATATTGTTTCCTGTGCGGGAAACAATATTTTAATTTAGAGAATATTAACGATATTTTTCTGGATGAGCTTTCATCATTTTCTTAACGAATGCGTCTTTGTCCATTTTGCCATACTTTTTCATCATAGCAACACATTCTTTATATTCTTTAGCAGCTCAAGCTTGGTCTTTGAAACCACGAACAATAACTTTTTTCTTTTGTAAGTTTTTGTAGTTTTCAAAGAAGTCCTTGATTTCAGATAGTAGGTGTTGGTTTAAATCCTTCATAGATTTAATGTGAGCGTAACGTGGGTCACAGTCAATAACACCAATTAATTTAGTGTCGGTTTCACCACTATCAATCATTTCCATTGCACCAATTATTCTAGTTGGTACAGAAATTCCTGTACCAATTGATTGGTCAGCAATTACTAAACAGTCTAGTTCGTCACCATCTCAGTCTAGTGCTTCTTTTAAGAAACCATAGTTTTGTGGATAACCACTAGAACCATAAAGAATTCTATCAACAGAGATTTCTTTTGTTGCTCTGTTGTATTCATATTTAACCTTTGACCCTTTTGGAATTTCAACGGTTACATTTAATACTAAGTTTGCCATTTTTTGCCTCGCATATTAATTATAAATCAAAATTTTATTTAGATAAATAACAAAAAAAGAAGCACAGCTTCTTTTATTTATTGTTATTGTTTGTAGTGAACTGAGCTTTAAACATAACATACAGACTGACAAGAACGCGCTTTTCATCCTTCAGTGTGTAGAAGATGTCATAGAAGAATTCTCAAATAAATACTCAAGCTAGAATACCAAATATTGTGTCTGTTGCTGAAGCAAATATTTGTAATCATTGCTCTTTGATTATTATTGCTGATATTGATGCAGCAGCAACCATGAAGACAAATAATAATCCTAAAGCAAGAGAGAATACATTTTTCCTTCTTAATTCTTTTATATCTTCATTTTTGCTATAAATTCTTAAACCAAAGTGTAGATTTCAAGCTTTCTTGAAGGTTTCAAGTGTTTCTTTATCGCAATCACCTGTTATTGTTATTTTCAAAGAGTTAGCTCCTTCAACAGCATGCTCTCTTATTTTTGCTAAGTCATCGATAAAACTACTTCTTAATCTTACGATAGGTTTGCCTGTAGTTTCATCCATAACTAGCGCGTTTTTTATCTGTGTTGCCCCAAAACTAAGTGATAAGTTATCATCCTCATCAAACTTTGCTCAGCCTCCGATAGCTTTTGCTTCCTGCTCAATAACCTTGTGAATATCTTTATATTTCAATTTTCTGCTCATATGTTAATTATAAGAAAAATAAAAACTAGGAAAACCTAGTTTTGATAAAATCCAATCGGTTCGTTTGAAAATAAAGTATTGTCCCATTTATATATTACCCTTTGTTTTGTTGTATATATTTGGTGAATAAGTTCTAATTGTTTCTTTTTCCATTTTATTTAGTTCCGATCTATTGCACCCTATAAATGAAACCCAAAATTCATCCCCATTGTTGTAGTCATCATAAAATAAAATATTTTTGCAGTTTCCGTTTATATCAAAATGTCCAGAACTTATTCTTTTATACATGTTGTATGCTTGTCCTACATAATATTTATTTTTTGTCTTATTTCAAATTACATACATGCCTGGAACTAAAACTTCTTTATCTTTTGAATTTCTATATTCGTTAATGAAATCTTTTAATGGTATAAAACCATTATTTTCAGCAATTTCTTTTCTTTTTGATTTGTATTTGGAAGTCACAAAATTAATTATTTTATTTGCTACATAATCGTAAATGACAACATTTTCAGTTGAATTTTGGTTTTTTATTTAAGAACTCATCTATCCATGCTTGAACTTTTTTGCAAAAAGGAATGCTGTTAGAGTAAGATTCTAAAAAGTAAGTAATTGAAGAATTTAATGCCGATAATTCCCTAGAGTTTAAGCCAACAATGCTGAGAGATAAATCTTGAAAAAATTCACAAAAACATCCTTCTATTGTGTTTTTATAAGTTTTCTGAAAAAAATAGTTGCTTGGTTTCTTGTGCCATGTCTTTTTCACAATTTAACTTTTAATTTAAATGTGTCATTTACGACGTTACATAATTCAAAATAATTTTTTTGAAGTAATTCGTTGTATTGTCTATTTGCACCAGCAATACTTGAACCAATCAATATTGCAATTAATAAGACTACACCGACTACTATTATAGCTATTACTCAACTCGGCATATTAATACTTATTTCAATTTTTTGTTCATATGTTAATTATAAGAAAAATAAAAACTAGGAAAACCTAGTTTTGATTTAATGGTGGAGCCTAAGGGAATCAAACCCTCGACCCCCTGAGTGCAAATCAGGTGCTCTATCAGGCTGAGCTAAGGCCCCATTATATGGTGGGAGTAAATTGACTCGAACAATCGACCTCACCCTTATCAGGGGTGTGCTCTAACCAACTGAGCTATACTCCCATTGTCGTAATTAAAATTATATCTTAATTACTTGGCCGCTTTTGCTTTTTTTGCAGTTGGTTTTTTAGCGGCAGTTTTCTTAACGCCTTTGCTTGTACCACAAACTTTGTGTTTGTTTAGTGTCTTCAAAGTTTTAGTTGAAACTTTAACCTTCTTGACTTGACCATTAGGTAAAGTTACCCTAACAGTTTGAAGGTTAACGTTTCATTGTCTTCTTGAGTGGTTCATTGCATGAGATTTCTTATTTCCACTCATTGCTTTTTTGCCAGTAAAATAATCTTTTCTACTCATAGTTTTTCACCTTTAAGTGTCATTTAATTATACGGTATAAATATTAAAAATATAGGTTTTTATGTATTAATTAAAATTAATTAAACTAATTAATCTTCATAGCGTACGGAAACCAGTACGCGAAATAACTAATAACTATATCGTATTAAAAAATATAATTTTATTAATATGAAAAATAAATTAATTATTGTTGCCGGTTGCAGTGGTAGCGGAAAAACAACAGTTTCGAAGGCTGTCTTAAAAGCTTTCAAAAAAGGCGATGCACAAATAATTTGCATCGATCGTTTCTATAAGAAATCACAAAAGTATATGCCTAAAACAGACAAGTCTGGAAATGCCAACTTTGACCATCCAGATGCTATTGATTGGCCATTATTACGATCATGCTTAACTTTATTGTTAAATGGTAAATCAGCAAAGCTGCCTTGCTATGACTACATTAAACATGTTCGTATGAGCAAGACACTAACAGTTAAGCCAACTAGAATAATTATTCTAGAAGGTGTGTTAGGCTTGTATGACAAGCAAATTAACAAAATGGCTGAATTAAAAATATTTGTTGATACTCATTCTGATGAATGCTTTGCAAGAAGATTGAAACGAGATCAACAAGAAAGAGGCAGAAGCCTTGAATCCATTGTTTTACAATGAATCGAATCTGTAAAACCAATGTATGACAAATATGTCAAACCAAGTAGATGATCTGCAGATTTGCTTTTACCTTGGGATACAAACAATCAAAAGAGTTTAAAATACTTAGCTGCTGCTATTGAAAATATTTTAATTTAAGGATAGATTATGGCAAAAACAAGAAAAATTAATGAAAATCTTGTTGTTAATACTCTAAGAGTATTAGCTGCAAGTGCTATTACAAAAGCTAAATCAGGACACTCGGGTGTTGCGCTTGGTGCGGCTGCAATAATGTATGAATTATTTGCTAACCAAATGAATACCAGTCCAATTGATAACGATTATATTAATCGTGACCGTTTTGTTTTATCTGCTGGACACGGTAGTAGTATTTTGTATGCTACTATGCTTCTTTGTGGATATAAAGACATCACTATGTCTGATCTTAAAAATTTCAGACAAATTAATTCTAAGACTGCCGGCCACCCAGAACCACATTTGTTAAAAGGTATAGAAGTTGCAACTGGTCCATTAGGACAAGGAATAGCAATGGCTGTTGGTCTTGCTATTGCAAGTAAGAAGATGGGAAGTATCTTCAATACTTCTAAACTTGAAATCTTTAACAACTACACATACTGTTTGTTTGGCGATGGATGTTTTGAAGAAGGAATTAGTTATGAAGCCATTGCTATTGCTGGACGATTAAAACTTAATCGTTTAATTATGATTTATGACTTTAACAAAATTCAGCTTGATGGTAAAGTATCAGATTCAACTGCTATCAAAACAATTGCTTACTTTAAAGCAATGGGTTGAAATGTTGTTGAATGTGCTGATGGTAACAACCTTAAACAGTTAAGAGTTGCTTTTGCTAAAGCTAAAGCAAGCAAGGACAAACCAACAGTTATTATTGCTAATACTATTCTTGGTTATGGTTCAGTAAATGCTAACTCAAACAAAGCACACGGTACACCATTAAATGATCAACAATTGCAACAATTATTTAAAACTTTAAATTTTAAATATCCACCTTTTACTATCCCACCATCTGTTAAACCAGTTGCTAAACTGGTTCAACAAAAAACTAATAAAGTGTTGGTTGCTTTTAAGCAAAAACTATTGAAGCTAAAAGCATCAAACCCAAAACTTTACAAGAAACTTGTTAATACAATGAATGATAATGGTTTTGTATTTAATCCTAAATGATTCAATCCAAAACAATTTGTCCAAAAAGAATCTACAAGAAAAATTTGTGGAAGCTTCTTGCAACCAATTGCAGCTAACAATCCAAACTTAGTTTGCTTAATTGCTGATGTTTCAGGATCAACAATGATGAAGGTTCAAGATTCAACAAAGATTGTTGCTAACAATTGAAAAGGTCAAAACCTTGATTGCGGTGTTAGGGAATTTGCTATGGGAGCAATCAATAACGGAATTGTTGCCTTCGGTGGATTAAAATCTTTGGGCTCAACATTTATGAGCTTTAGTGATTACAACAAAGCAGCAATTAGAGTTGCTGCTATTAGTGGTGTTCCATCTATTAACGTCTACTCACACGATTCGATAACTGTAGGTGAAGATGGACCAACACACGAACCAATTGAACAACTATGAGCATTAAGATTGATTCCAAACCACATGGTCTTTAGACCAACTAGTTCAATTGATATGGTTGTTGCCTTTGAAGAAGCACTTAAATCTAAGACTACACCAGTATCAATAATTACTAGCCGATCAGCATTTAATCAAATAAATGTTAATTACAACAAAGCTAAACATGGTGCATATGTAGTTAAAAATGCAAAAGGTTACAAAGTAACCTTATATGCTTCAGGTTCAGAAGTTGGTTTAGCGCTTGATGTGGCCAAGAAATTAAAAGTTGCAACAAGGGTTGTTGCAATTAACTCGCTTGAACTACTAAATAAGCAATCAAAAGCATACATTGATTCAATCTTTGATAAATCAAAGAAAATTTCTATTGAATATGGAAGTACAACTCCATGGTATAAATATGTAGACTACGCAATTGGTGTTGATAGCTTTGGTTATTCAGGCAAACCAGATGATGTAGCTAAAAAACTTGGTTTGACAACAGACCAAATAGTTAACAAAATAAATAAATTTATTAGATAGGAGTAAATATGTCAGCAGGTGCAATCGCAGGATTAGCAGCAGGAGTATCTATTGCCGGAATTATTATTGGAATAATAATTGGGTTTGTCATTGGGCAAAGATACCTTAAGAAACAACTTAAAGAAAATCCAATTATTACCAAAGATCAAATCAGAGATTTGCTTACTCAATGTGGACAACATCCAAATGAAGCTAGAGTAAATCAAATTTGACAACACATGCAAAAACAACAAAAATAATGGCTCGTTTAATCAAATCAGCAAATAATGTTGATTCTATCAACATTGATGATCGAGTAACTGAATTTTGTTTTGTTGGACGAAGTAATGTTGGCAAATCAACATTAATTAATGCTTTAGCAAATTCAGCCATTGCTCGAACATCTAAACAACCAGGACGAACACAATTAATAAATGTGTTCGATTTTGGTGATTATCGAATTGTTGATTTACCAGGTTATGGATATGCTAAAGTATCTAAGCAGAAACATTACGAGATTAACCAAATAATCGTTGATTATTTATCTAATAGACCAAATCTATTTTGTGTTTTCCAAATATGCGATATCTCGCATATTACCCAAATGGACAAAGACGTTTATAAAAGCATAACAAAACGTTTTAAAAACGTTTACATAGTTTTAAATAAAGTTGATAAAGTAGCAAAATCTTATTTTGATAATAATAAGAATAAAATTGCTAAAGAAATTGGCACAAAATCAGAAAACCTTATTCCTGTATCAGCAATTAAGAAATTAAATATTTCTTATATAAAAAGGCTAATGAATAGCTTAACTAAAAAGTTAAAATAATCATATGAGTGAGATTGATAACAAGAAATATAACCCAGCCCATGTAGAGGCTAAGGTTAAAGAATTATTAAAAGATAAGGATTTTTACGAATATCGTAAATATTCTAAGGGTCCTAAATTTTCTATTATTCTACCTCCCCCAAATATTACCGGTAAGTTGCACTTAGGTCATGCATGAGATGTTAGCTTGCAAGATGCTGTAATTAGATACAAACATTTACAAGGTTTTAATACCTTGTGAATTTCTGGTATGGATCATGCAAGTATTGCAACCCAAACTAAATACGAAAAGATTTTAAAAGAAACCGAAGGCAAAACAAGATTTGATCTTGGACGTGACCAATTCTTGGTCAAGTTAGGTGAATGATCAAACCAACAAAGAGCTTTCATTGCAAAGCAATGAGAAGATCTTAATTTGGCTTTTAGTTATAAAAGTCAATGTTTTACAATGGATGAACATGTTCATCAAGCAGTAACAGATTGATTTGTTGATGCTTACAAGCAAGGTTTAATTTATCAAGATTACAAGCTTGTTAATTGAGACACTCAATTACAAACAGCAATTTCTGATATTGAAGTTATTTATAAAGAAACTAACAGCAAGATGTATTACTTTAAATACAAACTTACTGATAGTGATGAATCACTAATAGTTGCCACAACAAGACCAGAAACAATGTTTGGTGATGTTTGTCTTGTTATCAATCCAAAAGATGAAAAGAATGCTAAATATATTGGCAAAACAGCAATTAACCCAGCTAACGGTAAACAATTACCAATAATTGTTGATGAGTATGTTGAATTGGGCTTTGGTACGGGTATTATGAAATGTACACCCGCTCATGACTTTAATGATTACGCGCTTGCAAAGAAAAATAAGATTATTCTTTACCACAACGTTCTAAATCCTAATGGAACCATGAACGATAACGCTATTGACTTCAATGGTAAATCTTATAAAGATTTAACAACAAAAGAATGCCGTAACCAATTAGTTCAAGCACTAACCGAAAATGGTTGTGTTGAAAAGATTGAAGACATTGTAAACAATGTTGGTTATTCAGAAAGAACAAATACTGTGGTTGAACCATTCTTATCTAAACAATGATTCGTAAGAATGCAACCACTTGCTCAAAAAATAATTGAATGACAAAGTAAAAATAAAGGTGTGGAATTTGTTCCACCTAGATTTAACGATGCACTACTAACTTGAATGAACAACATTCAAGATTGGTGTATTTCTAGACAATTATGGTGAGGCCACCAATTGCCAGTTTACTACAACAAGAAAAATGGTAAAATTTTAGTTAGTGCTAAACCACCAAAAGATATGGATAAATGAGTTCAAGATCAAGATGTACTTGATACTTGATTCTCTTCGGGACTATGGCCACTTGTTTGTACAAGTTGGAGAAATGAAAAAGAATATAAAGATTTTTATCCAACTAGTTTATTAGTTACTGCTTATGATATTTTGTTCTTCTGAGTTGCTAGAATGATGACTATGTGTAGCAACTGAAGCAAAAAGCTACCATTTAATCAAGTATTAATCCATGGATTAGTTAGGGACTTGCAAGACCGCAAGATGTCTAAATCATTAGGCAACGGTGTTGACCCAAACGATTTGATTAGTAAGTACGGATCTGACGCACTTAAGATGTATTTTACATCTAGTGCAACAATGGGAGAAGATCTTCGTTTCAACGAAGAGAAGATTAAATATTATTGGGGAGTTTTAAATAAAATTTGAAACTCATACAATTTAATTTCTGGTCAGAAAGTTAGATTCAGAGCCGAAGGCTTGAATGAATTTGACTGTTGAATGTTAGACAAATTAAATAAATTAATCGAATACGTTTTACCGTTGTATGACAAATATGATTTCACCGTTGCCAACAAAGCATTAATTGATTGTTTCTGAAATGATTTCTGTAATCAATATCTTGAATTCATTAAGGTTAACCTTAATAATCCAAAGAAAGCAAAACGACAAAAAGCTGTAGCTCTTTTCATCTTTGATGAATTCTTGAAATTGTTTTACCCAATTGCTCCAGCAATGGCCGATTATCTTTTCTATGATATAAACCACAAATTCATTTGGTTCACAAATGTTAAACCATTAAGAATTAAATATGAGTTTAATCGTGTTTTGATGAAACATTTTGCTAACATAACAAATTGTTTACGTGATTATCGTATTAAACATTCTTTATCAGGAAAGAATGAAATAAGTTTTGATTACGTAGCCAACGATGAACTAGATGTCAAAGCTTTGAACAAATTATTAGCGATATTCAATCTTAAGATAAATAACTTAGTTAAGGCAAAGCCTGATGGAACATCAGCTCTAGTTATCGAAGATGGAATTATTTGCCTAGCTGAACAAGAAAATAAGAGCGAACAATTAGCAAAACGTTTACAAGAAGTTGAATTTGAAATTCAACGAGCTCAAGGTTTATTAGCAAATCAAAACTTTGTCGCCAAAGCACCAGCTGAAAAGGTTCAAGCTGAGAAAGATAAGCTTGCAAAATATCAAGCTGAAAAAGAACAAATTCTCCAATCTTTAAATAAATAATTTTTGTAATAAATCGAAAAAAAGTGATTTTTTTCTCGATTTTTTAATTCTTCCCATATAATAAAAAAGTAAAGGAAAATAAAAATGGCTGTAAAGAAAAAAACAAAAAAAGTAGCAAAGAAACGTACTAAAAAAGTAGCTAAGAAAGCTGCTAAGAAGCCAGCTAAGAAAAGCTGTAGGTGCGGTAAAAAATGTTGCTGCAAGAAACACAAAAGATAGTTTCTAAAAAAAAGAGGGGTTACCCTCTTTTTCTTTTTCACATTAAGTAATAATTTTAATTTTTATTCATCATTAGATGGAGCTTTTCGCACCGATATGCATCGATACCTGCACGATGGACATTTCTTTGAATGAAATAAAGCATATAAAATGTCAGGAAAAAACCCTAATCAAGAATAAAAAAATAAATAACATAACTTGACCACCAGTCATGTGTGTATTTACTACCATATCGCAATTTGGACAATATTTCTGTGCCGTAATTCCTTCTATATTTTGTTATTCATAATCATTCTATTTTTTTGAAAAATTGACAACTATTTTTTTCGGAAATTTTTTGGTTTTTTTGCAAAAGTATATGTGGGAGATAACTACGTTATCACCAATTTTATCGTTTCATAACAGGAGGTGTACATATAATGAAAACTGATAAAATAACAGTTGGTAAACTTAAATCGATCTTAGCTGATAAAAATATGCAATCTTATACAACAAACATTAAAGTAAGTAGACCATATGGTGGAGGTGGACCAAGAAAACCTAAACCACCAAGAAACAACAAATTGGATCTAATTCTTGACAGATTGACAAAAATTGAAGAAAATCAGAAAAAAGATCATGAGCTGCTGCAAAAAGATCATAAGTTGTTAAAGAAACTTCAGAAAAATCAAACTAAAGATCATAAGTTGTTAGCTCGAGTTATCAAACTTAATAACTTAGAATGTTAGAAAAATAAAGAACACATATAGTGTTTTATTTTTTTGCTAAAGCTTTAACATCACCAGCAATCATTAATTCTTCGTTTGTTCTAACTCTAAATATTCTTGTATCAGAACCATTATCAGTAACTTCTAGGTAGTCTCCATACTTCTCATGGTTCTTCTTTGAGTCGTATTTCAAATTAATTAATTTAATTCTATCGCAGACACCTTCAAGAAGATCTGGATCGTTTTCACCGCAACCAGCTGTAAATACGATAGCATCAACTTTACCAAGTTCGTTCGCATATTGTACAACATAGTTAGCTATTCTTTGAAGTTGGATTTCTCTAGCTAGTTTAGCATTTGCATCACCTTTGTTCATCATTGCTATTACGTCTCGAGAATCACTCGAACCAGTTATTCCTAGAAAACCAGCTTTTTTGTTAAGCTCAGCATTAATTTGTTCACCACTTAACCCTTGGGTTAAAAGGTAAGTGCAAACTGATGCGTCAATATCGCCACATCTTGTACCCATAATTAAGCCTTGCAATGGGCTTAATCCCATTGTAGTATCAAATGACTTGCTATCTTTAACAGCACATATTGATGCACCATTACCAATATGACAAATAATTAAGTTTGGATTCTTCTTTGATAAAACTGTTTCCATCTTTTTAGCTATATATCTATAGCTAGTACCGTGAAAACCATACTTCTTAATTTCATATTGATCTGTTGTTTTTCGATCTAAACAGTAATCAGAGTTAACAGCAGGAATAGTTGAATGGTATGAAGTATCAAATACACCTACATTGTAAGCGTTTGGAACTAATTTCTTAAATACTTTAATAACTGTTGTTTCACATGGATTGTGAAGAGGGGCAATCTTACCATATTCAATTGCTTTATTTAAAATCTTTTCATCATCAACAATTGTTGATTGCTTAAAGAACTTACCACCCATTGCAATTCTGTGGCCAATACCGACAATGTCATTTAAATCTTCAATTATCTTAAGTTCTTTAAGCGCATCGAGAGCAATTTTTACTGCAGCAGTGTGGTCTGGCATGGAAGCATCTTTTTCAATAACTTTACCTTCGGTAGTTTTTGCTTTGATGTGTCCATCAACAAAGATTCTTTCGCATAAACCATTAGCAAGTTCTTTTAAATCATCAAAATTATAAACTTTAAATTTAATTGAGCTAGAACCAGCATTAATAACTAATATTTTCTTGTTCATATATGTCCTTATAATTTAATACTTAAATTATAACATTTACAAAAATAAATTTGTCATCGACAAATTTATGGCTTTGTTTTTTCATTTATAAGTTTAATATGAATTAAAGTGCTATATTAAAAGATAGTTTTCTATTTGCCAATCATAGCACTCATGTTATTAAATAGCTAAAACCAATAAAGAAAATTAAAACAAATGGGACAAAAACATAAACATTTAGTCCCAAGCTTGTAACAATAGCAAAGATTTGATATGGATCAAATGTTGGATCAATAGATCCATTTGCTAAATGGCTAAAGCTTAGGATTAAGTAAAAGATTGAATAGATAAAAGGAACAATTAGACTAAATGTTGTTTGTTTTAATTTAATCTTATTGGTATTTTCTAAGAATAGGAAGGAAAGAATGGCTATTATTGGGTTAATAACATGAAAGGGAAGATTATAGTCCTTAAATATATATTTAGTTGACTCTTGCCATTCTGGTTTAATAAGTGCAGCAATAGCGGCACCAAATACTACTATCATTACTGCACCTAGTAAGCTTGTTGCTGTAAATTTACAAATTAAAACAAACGATTTAATTTGTTTATTGTTGTTAGTTAAGAATATGATAGCAAAGCATATGTAGATTATTGCTGCCAGTGCAGCAATAATATTAGAATCAAATGTTAAAAGTTTATATCTACTATATCATTTATTAAAACCATGATTTGTTAGGTATGAATTGACTATTCCTCAAATAGTAAAACCAATTATTACTAAATTAGTAATAATTGATATTAAAACTTTAATTTTAAGTTTTTTATTTGGTTGTTGGTTAGCCATAATTCTTTATTAAGTTAATTATTACTTTTTATTTTAGAAAATAAAAAGGAAATTGGATTAACCAATTTCCTAGTTTGTAAATTTGATGGGTAGATTTTTATTATCCTGGCAAGTAAGCAAGTTGCAAGTAAGCGTTGTCTAAATCTTGCTTCATAACTATTGAGATAGTTATAGAAATTACGATGTCTCCTCCGTAAACTAATTTGCGACCAGCAAATATAATGTCTGGGAGGCTTGCATCTTTAGTGAGGGTGAAATCTACATGTTGTGATTCGCCTCCGTATTCGAAGTCAGCAGACATAGTAGACTGATCCAGATCAATGTATTGAGATATGTCGCCGCCTGTTAATGTGGTACCTTCACTACTATAAAGTCCAAAACCATAAGTGCAAGATTGTTGTTCTGTTTCAGTAGATAAATCAGTTAAACCAATAGTTGTGTAAGTTTTGCCAGCCTTTAGAGATTTTGCATTTTTTGATTTAACTCCAGGTCTAGGCGTTTCATATCCAATATCAACTTCATTGATTTCGAACTCCTTATAATAAGGGTATAAATAAATAGCTAAAACCAGTAATGTTAGATGCTTTTTCACCATCAATGTAATATGCCAACTCTAAACCAGCAACATCTTCGTAGCCTTGATGCGCCGCAAAGGTGAATTTTAATTCAATTGTTCCATCTGCAGGAATGGTGATTTCACTACTAATGGTAGCATACAGTCCTATCTTTTACTAATTTAAGACCAGTTAACACAGCCCCAGCTGGGCCTTTTGCTTCGACAGTTAAATTATCATTAGTAAGTTCTTTACTACTAGTAACAGTTATAGATCCAACTTTTTTAACAGTAATGTTTTCAATCTTTTTTGAAGCATCTTCATACTTGAATGTTACATAAGCAGCTTCTGTTTTACCAGTAAAGCCACTAATGTTTGTAAACTTTACACCAACTTTACCATTTGTTATAGTGGCTGTCTTGATTGGATCTCCTAATTGAGTTGTTCCATTATGTAGTGAGATGTCTGTTAGTGTGTGTTCTTTTGTAGTATCAGAGCAAGTAATAGTGATTGTTACACTATTGTCAGAATCAATACTATATTCTTTAGCTTCTACGCCAAATTCAAGTTCAGATTGACCTTTACCATTATTACAACATTTTAATGGTACAACTACACCTGCAGTAACTGCTCCAGCCCCTAATACACCAAATAAACATCCTAGAAGGATTTTTTTCTTTGTTTTCTTACCATTACCTTCATTTAATGAAGGTTTGGTTTCTGGTTCGCTATTTTGTCCAGTTGTTTGAATAATTTGATCACTCATAATATTTAGTTACTCAATCGCAGTCATTATATATATAAGATTTGGTAACAAAATATTATGATATTTATCTGTGCATATATAACGAAAGTATCTCCACCCTTAAATTAAATATTTCTTAGTGTATTCAAGTTCACTTAAACCAAGCTTCTTAGCTTTAACTACGTTATTAATTTTTAAGACCATTTCAATAATTGATGGAATAATACCAGAACATATAAGTGCAGGTAATAAGTCAATTCAGTTACCATTGATTATTCCTAAACTAATATCATATAAGAATGTCACAATACATGAAACTGCCATGAAGATAGTTCAAAATAAACTAATACCTGTGGTATCTTTAACCCTTATAGTTTTAATTAATTGCGGTCAATTAACTGCCTCTCATGTAATGCTGGCAATTAATCCAATAGGAAAAATTCATTTGTATGATGCGCCATTATCTTTAAAAACATAAAGACAACAAATTAAACATGACGTAGTCACAACCGCTAATGCTAAGAATATAGCCACAAAAAATAACCAATAGCGAGCAAATAAACCGTTAATTTGTTGGTTTCTTTGCTTAGCTAAACTTATCTCATTAACCTGCAATTTTTTGCACGCAAAAATATTAAATATTTTTCAAGTTAAAACAAAACAGATAAGTACAACATCAACAAAATTTAAAATAAGAGCAGGAATTAATGATCAACGATATAACTCAACTAGACCCTTGTTTGGGTTATAAGAGTTAGCTGACTGAAAAAACAAACCAAAAGCTCATGCTGTCCATAAACAGCTAGTAAGTAAATGAATAATGTACGTAGTAACTGAAACTCCAGATGTATTTCTAGTTTTACACATACTATAGAGTTGGGGAAATGTATAAAATAACGATAAAACTAAACTTATCGATCCCATTACTATAGAAAAGATTAAACTAGCTTGAACAGTCAAAATAAAAACTCCTTTTACAAAGGAGTTTAATTAGTGCTATTCCTATGGCAGCATTATCTGCACATGTTATAGGTCGAAGTTTAACCTTCCTCTCAGCCTGTTATCAAGCTCCCTTTTATTAATTATACATAATTAATATGGCATGGAAGGCTAGCGTTATATAAAGAAGTAATTAATACACACTATTAAACACAATAACTTAAAGTGTCAAAAAATGGTAATTTTAGCTTAATTTTTGAAAAATAATTTTCTCGTAAGCCCACATAAAATGAGGCCGGACGACAAATTTTTATTTTTTTTCGGAAATTTTTTTGGTTTTTTGCAACAGTATTAGTAGAAAGGAGTAATAATAAATATGGCTTCGCCATCTAAAAGTATTTCTAAAACCGAGTTCCGTGAAAACTATAATGTAGTTACAATATTAACTGACAAAATAGAAATTATGAAACAACTAGAAACTTTTAACCCAGCCAACCAAGCTGTAGCTTTTGCTATCAAAAAACAACACGGAGTTACACTTGGTGACGTCATTGTTGCGCTTGAAAATGTCGTGAATCGACTTGATAAGATCGAAGAAAATCAGAAAAAAGATCATGAGTTATTGATCGGTTTGAATGCAAAAATTGATAATCTTGTAAAAGTCAATAATTTGAAGGAATAATGCCCATTTTCCAAAAAATAAATTTGTCGTAAGCCCGCATAAAATGAGGCCGGACGACAAATTTTTATTTTTTTTCGGAAATTTTCAGTTTTTTTGCAGAAGTATATAGGAGGAAAAAAATGTATTCATATATTGTAGGAAAAATAGTTTCCGTTTATAAAAAATCGATAGTGTTAGAAAGTAACTACATTGGTTATTTTGTTCTTGTGCCTCGTAGTGAGGTGTTTGAACAAGGCAAAGCTGTACGTTTGTATATTCATAAATATACATATTTGTCAAATAAAAATGCTCCAAGAGAAAATTTTTATGGATTCAAAACATGAGAAGAAAAGGAATTCTTTATTAATTGCTTAAGTATAAGTGGTATTGGTCCAAAAACAGCAGTAGGATTCTTGCAAAATGATGTTAATGTTCTAAAGAGATTAATATATCAAATAAAGACATGGAGGCGTTAGAAACACTTCCGGGTATAACAAAGAAATTTGCTTATCTTCTAGTTGAGTACTTGGCAGATTTCTATGTTAAAAATAAAGCTGAGAACTATGATAATATCGCTGATGTGATGAACGTTTTGAAAACTCTTGGTTATAACCAAGAAGATATTAATTTTGCTATTAATCGTTTGTGCGAAACTAATGCTATTGAAAACGGAATGGAAACATCAGATGTCGTAGCAATGGCTATTAAATTGATTTCGGTAAGAAATGAAGCTGCAGTCACTAAGGCCTAGTAGTCTTAAAGAGTTTGTTGGTAAACAAACCCTAAAACAAAATCTCAAGACATATTTAAAAGCAAGTTTAATTAATAACGAACCAATAGATCATTGCTTGTTTTATGGTTTGCCTGGAACAGGCAAGACATCATTAGCTTTCATTGTTGCTAAGGAACAAAATGCTACAATCAAGATTTTACAAGGTTCTACAATCCAAAAGAACCTTGATGTCTATAATTTTGCTTTAACAATTAAAGAAAAAGATGTAATCTTTATTGATGAAATTCATGGCATCAATAAGAATTGTTTTGAACCGCTCTACTCTTTGATGGAAGATTTTTCTATGGACATAACCATAGGAAAAGATTTTAATTCGAAGACAACAAGAATCAAAGTTCCAAAGTTCACTCTTATCGGTGCAACGACATCGCTTGCTAAGATTCCCAAACCTTTAGAAGAAAGGTTTGGAATACAATTCTATTTTGAAGATTATTCACAGAAGGAAATTGAGATAATCATTAGCAACGCGCCCAAGAAAGCTAACGTTGTTTTAACCGATGAGGAAATTGAAATAATTGCTTGCAATTCAAAAGGAATTCCAAGAAATGCCTTGACAATCCTTTCAAGAATTATTGATTTCAAAACAATAAAGGGGAGAAAAATTCTCCCTCTCGGTTTAAAAATTATCGAAAAGATAAATAAAAAAATAGGTTAGCCCTATTTTTTATTTATTTGCTTTTGCTTCGAACGCAGCAATCAATTGATTAATTGTTTTAATCTTCATTAGTTGATCATCATCAAGTTGAAAACCAACTGCGTTTTCAACATCAATGATTGTTTTAAAAACAGAAATAGAATCAATTCCTAATTCTTTAAACTCTTTATCTAATGAATCACCAGCTAAATTAATATTAATTTGTTGGGTTTTTGCAACAGCTTTAATTGCGTTTAAGACTTTTTCTTTCATACACGATAATCTTACAGCAAATTATTAAATAATATATATAATTTTAGGGTGTTATAAATTTGTGGCCACCTAGCTCAGTGGTAGAGCAACCGGCTGTTAACCGGTTGGTCGCAGGTTCGAACCCTGTGGTGGCCGCCATATATTGGCCTGTTGGTGAAGTGACTTAACACACACGCCTTTCACGCGTGCATTCATGGGTTTGAATCCCGTACAGGTCACCAAATGCGGTGTTAGCTCAGCCGGGAGAGCATATGCCTTACAAGCATAGGGTCGGGAGTTCGATCCTCTCACGCCGCACCATTTAAAAAATATAGGGAAACCTATATTTTTATTTTTAAATTTCAAATGAATTATGTTCGAAATAATTTTCAAGAATTTTGCTATTGTAGTCTAGACCAAAAGTGTCAACACTTAAACAGAATTTTGCAAGAACGTAATCTTGTTTATCCATTCCTTTTAGATAATAAAAATTATTTCCATCCTTCAAAACTAAAGGATGTCATGATTGAATTTTTCTTTGGAAAAAACTTTGTATTTAGTTCATCGCGATTAGCAAGAATATATCTTGAAGATATATGTGAATCAATTGTTAGTACATTTTTGATTACCAAAAATGGCGGAAGATATTTATTAAAGTCCACTAGTTCATTCCTCCATTTTTCATTAATTCCATTAATGGATTTTTACCAGCTCTTAGCTTTTTGCCAAGATCATCCATCTTAGCTTTAGCTTTTTCTCATTGAGAAAGCATTTTATTTAATTCATCTGGTTTACGACCAGATCCTTTAATTACTCTTGCTTTGCGGTTTGGTTGTTTCTTAAACAAAGCAGGATTACGACGTTCCTTTTTAGTCATTGAAGACATTAATATTTTTCATACAGCTAGTTTTGCTTCAGCAGATTCAATTGTTGAGTCATCAACTTTGCTAGCAAAGTTACCAGGCAACATTTTCATAATTCCACCTAGTGAACCGAGTTTAGAAATTTGTTGCATTTGAGTCATTAAGTCTTCAAGATCAAATTTACCAGACAACATTCTTGTGAATGATTTCTTTGCTGAAGTTTCATCAATTCTATCGGCCGCTTTTTCAGCAAGTGACATTATGTCACCTAAACCAAGAATTTGATCAGCCATTCGTTCAGGATAGAACACATCTAGCGAACCAACAGCTTCACCTGTTCCTGTAAACTTTACAGGAATATTTAATAAATTAGTTATTGATAGAACTGCACCAGCTCTTGCTTCTGAGTCTAGCTTAGTAATTATTAAACCTGTTAGGTCTAAGGCATTATTAAATTCTTTAGCAACATTTATAATGTCTTGACCAGCCATAGCATCAACAACCAAAATAATTTCTTGAGGTTTAACTGCTCGCTTGATGTTTTTTAATTCATTCATCAATTCAACATTAGTTTGCAATCTACCAGCCGTATCAAATAAGATAACATTGTTGTTATCTGCTTGAGCTTTTGCTAAAGCGTTATTAGCAATTTGAACAACATCTTTATTTTCTTTTTCTTTATAACAAGCAACATTAATCTTTTGTGCTAATTGATCTAGTTGATCAATTGCAGCTGGACGATAAACGTCAAGAGCAACCATCATTGGATTTAATTGTTTTTTATTTTTCAATCAGTTTGCTACTTTAGCAACTGTTGTTGTTTTACCTGCACCGTTTAAGCCAACAAGCATAATTCTTGTTTGCTTGTTATCAAGAACAAGGTCGGCTTTATTTTTACCAAGAATTGTTACTAATTCTTCCTTAACAATATTAAGCAATACTTTGTCAGCTTCTTGGCCTTTTTCCATTACATAGCCAACCGCTTTTTCTCTAACGGCTTTAATAAAGTTTTTTACTACAAGTAAATTAACGTCGGCATCCAAAAGAGCAATACGGATTTGCTTTAATACTTCTGTAACATCATCTTCACTGATGGTCCAGCTAGTTAATTTTTTCTTCATGTTTCTAGCTATTATGCCAGAAATCATTGTTTTGAAAATGTTTGCCATATTGCCCTAATTAACTACTTTCATGCAAGCATGTAATATGTTTTCTTGCCTTTTTTTACTATTGTGTATTTGTTAAAATATGTTAGTTGAGAATTTAATTTAAATTCTTCATTATCAACAACATTGCCATTTACTAACAATGTCTTAGCAGCAACAAGTTCTCTAAACTCGCGTTTAGATTTTAAAATCTTGTTTTCAATTAAATAATCAACAAGAGTTGTTTCTTTGTTTATTGGATAAACATTGAATTGTTTTGCACAAACATCAAGTTCGTTTAAAGACAATTGATCAAACTTGCCATAGAACAATGCATCAGATATCTTTAGACATTGTTCATATGCATCTTTGCCATGAATCTTGGTGATTATTTCTTGCACTAATGTTTTTTGACCAAGCCTTTTGCCTTTGTCTTGGTTGTGTTTTGCTAATAATGCTTTAATTTCATCTGTTGAATAATCTGAAAAGAAGTTGAACATCTTTTCAAGATCAGCATCAGCTTGGTTAAGAATGAATTGGTACATTTCGTATGGACTAGTAATAGTTGGGTCTAAATAGATTGCACCCTTTTCTGATTTACCGAATTTAGTTCCATCTGCTTTAGTTAACAAGTTAATTGTTAAGCCAATTGCTTGTGCATCATCACCATGAACTTTTCTAATCATTTCAAGACCGGTTGTAATGTTTCCTCATTGGTCACTACCACCACATTGAATTGCAATGTGTTTGTTGTCATACAATCACAAAAAGTCATTACCTTGAATTAAGTTGTAACTAAATTCAGCATAACTGATTCCCGATTCTAAACGAGAATTAATTATGTCTTTTTCTAAAAGATAATTGACGTTGATTAATTTGCCAACATCTCTTAAGAAGTCAAACAAAGACATGTCTTTGTAGATTTCATAATTGTTTATTACTTCTTTGACATTGGCTAATTTTTTAATTTGTTGTGAAACACATTTAATGTTTTGTTCTAAAACATTTAAGTCTATGAGTTTACGTTCAGCTTTTTTGCCTGATGGATCACCGATACGTCCAGTCGCACCACCAAGAACAGCATAAGCTGGAACCCCAGCTTTAGCAAATGTGTTGAGCAAATTGATCATTATGTAATTGCCTAAATGCAAAGACTTGAAACTTGGGTCAAAACCAATATATACTCCAAGTTTTTTGTCAATTGCTTCTTGCAATTTCTTTTCATCAGTGACATTGTTAATAATGCCACGGTCTTTTAAATATTTAATTAAATTCATATCTTTTTTATTTGTAAATTATATATATTATTACACTGGATTTTTTAAATATAAAGGCTCAAGATATTTTATATCTTGGACTTTTTTAAAATTGTTTTTATGAAGTAAAAAGTTGTCATACATATAGTCAGTTTTATTTCGAACTAGTTTTAATGATGAATACTTTTTTAAGTATTTGTTCAATTCGTTTTTAGCAATAAGTTTTGGTTTTACATGCTCTTTTCCGTTTTTGTAAACGGCTAAGTAAAGTTTGTTACTCTTTGCATCAATTACACTTATGCAATTAGGTTTGACTTGCTTAGTTTGTAATAGTAAACTATTAATTGTCATAATTTCAACTTTACTGTTGAATATTTTCCAAGCCTTTACCACATTAACCCCAACTTTATCACCAGTAAAACTTCCCGGACCAATATTAACAACCAGTTTGTTAACATTAATTGGTTTGATCTTAGCTTTAGCTAATAAATCAAAAATGGCATCTGCAATAATGTCTGTGACATTTTTATTAACGGGAAGTTTTACTTCCTTAATAACTTTCATTCCATTACTTAAACCAATGTAGCAAAAGTTATTTGTTGTGTCAATTAACAAAATTTTATTTTCCTTCATAATTTTTATATTATATATTAAAAAATTGTTAATTTTTTAATATATAGGTTGGAAAATAAAAACAGGTTCTTACCCGTTTATTATTTAACTCAATTTTTACTATTTTTAGGAAGGGATTCAATTGGTTGGTCAATTGTTTCAATTGAATTCATATGCTCACCATCAAATGATCTAATTTTTTCAATCCCGATTATGTGCCCTTCATCTTTATATGTTAGGAAACGATTTGTTTCATCTATACCAACCTCGATATTTTTAATATCGTATGTAAACATAATATAGTCATTTGTCTTGTGATTAGCATCGTAATCATTTAAAAAGACAAATGAAAACAGATCCTAAAAAGTTAGCAATTAATTTGTCTTGATTAAATTCAAGACTAAAGAAATTAGTGTTAATGTTGGTATTTATACCAACAACATTATCAACATATAGTTGTTTAATTGTTTTATCTAAACTATCGATTGGTTGGTTAAAACGATTAAACAAATCATAAACCAATTCATTTTTTCTTTCTTCACTGCTCATGCTTTTTAAAGCATCAGCAAATGATGTTGATAATGTTGTGGGCGTTATGTCAGTTGAACCAAATATTGCATTAGCAATAGCTTCAGCGCTTGTGGTTGAAGGACCACAAGAGCAGATTGGAGCAATTGCTGCCAAGCTAATGCATGGAGTTAAATATAATGTTTTCTTCATAGTATTATTGTATTGTTATTTTCTTTCTAATTTTACTAATACGTTATCAAGCAAATTAATGTTTGTACATCATAAATGTTTTTTGTTCTTTTTTATTAGCAAATCTTTATCCAATCTTTGCTTAAAGTATTTATAAGCTTTTTGGTGGAGAGGGTTAGGTAAATCTAACCCTTGTTTTAGTCTTAGTCCCATCATAATGACTTGAAAATATAAATTGAAATAATCTAGTTTTTCTTTAACTAATTTTCATTTAAGTAAGTCGCCTTCATAATGGTATAAGGTTTTGTTCTCCATACCATGTGCACCCAACCCTATTGCTTTTCAATCATTTGTTTTTCAAATCAAAACATTATGTCTTGCTTGAAATTTATTATTGATTGATCAGTTGCTTACTTCAAATCTAACAAACTTTTGTTTGTTCATATAATCAATGATAAATTTCAAATGATTTTCTATTTCGTTCTCGTCTGGTTTATAACCTTGGTTATATCAGGCGGTGTTTTGTTTAATTTCTAAACTATAACAAGAAATATGCTTAACTTTATTAGATATTAAAAAATCGATATCGTTTTTGATAGATTGGTTTGTTTGACCAATAAATCCATAAATCAAATCACAAGATATGTTTGTTATTTTATTTTTTTGTAAAATCTCAATTGCTCTTTTAACAACTAATTTATTATTTGATCTGTTCATTGATTTTAAAACTTTAAAATCAAGTGTTTGAACACCAAGCGAAATTCTATTAACTTTGTATTTTGCAAAAATCTTTGTTTGGTTATCACTAACAAATTCAGGATTGCATTCGATTGTAAATTCATGATTGCTTGTCAATCGTTTGCTTAAAGCTTTTAGCAGTTTTTCTAATTGCTCATCAGATAAGCAATTGGGTGTTCCTCCACCTAAATAAATTGTTTCAAATTTATTTTTTGGTAATTTTTTGATAACCAAATCGATATATTTATCTGCTTTGCCAGAAAGATAAATGCACTTAACAAAATCACAGTAAGCACAAAACTTTTTACAAAATGGAATATGGATATACAAAGATTTGGTTGCCATAAGATTACTTTTCAATAAATTGTTTTATTGCTTTTTGCAATAAAGCATCATCAGCTTTTCCATGATAACTAAATAATTTTGGATATTGGTGTTTGCATCATGTTACTTGTCTTTTTGCATAATGTCTAGTCTTTTGAGCAATTAGGTCAGTATCAATAGGTTTATTATTGATAATTGCTTCATAAACCTCTTGATAACCTAATGCTTTTAGTGCTTGCAATTTCATAACATTCTTATCTTTGGCATAAAGTTTTGCTACTTCTTGCTTTCAACCTTCATTAACCATTTCTATAACTCTGTTATTGATTGTTTTATATAGTACTTCTCTTTCTACATCCATATAAATAACTAAACAATCATAGAAATAATTGAAGCGTTGTTTGTCTTTTAGTGACTTAGGTTGACCAGTTTCTTCAATTATTTGTAAAGCTCGAATAACACGTTTTCGGTTATTAGCAGGAATCTTTTGCGCCTCGTCTGGATCAAGTTTAGCAAGCAATTTATGTAATTGTTCGTTATTCATATCTTGATATGAATTAGTTCTTTTAGAACTAGATGACAAATCATAATTTTTGATTAGTGCATCAACATATAAATTGCTTCCACCAACAACAATCGGGATTTTCTTCTCTAAGTAAATCTTAGCTATTATTGCTTTTGCTTCATCTTGAAATCTTTTTATATTTCATTCATCGTAGATGGAAATGCAATCCATTAAATAGACAGGTGTATTTTTAATTGTTTCCTTGTCCATTTTATTTGTTCCTGCTGTTAATTCCTTATAAACTTGAAATGCATCAGCACTGACAAGTGGTGAATTAATCATTTTACTTACTTTAAGAGCCAAGGCTGTTTTATGACTTGATGTTGGCCCAACAATAACAATTAATTTATTCATGGTTTAAAATATCATCGATTGCAGTCTTAGCATCACTTACTGCAACATGGATAAGCCTTGGCTTATCGTTGTAGCTTGCAACATTACCGATTGCATATATTTTTCCAATATTTGTTTTACAATGTTGATCAACTTTAATTCTGTTTTGTAAATCAAGATTAAATGGTTTAAGCATTTGATTATCTTGTAAAGAATATGTTTGACCATATTGAACGATTAGATAATCAAATGGAAGAATTTCTTTCTTGCCTGTTGATTTATCAACTATTTCTAGTTGATTGTCTGATAAAACTGTTGAAGTTTTATTTAAATATTTTTTGCATTTGTATTGGTCTAGTCAATCAACTTTTGTTCTTACTGCTCTAAATTCGTCTCGACGATGAACGATACAAATATCTTTTGTTAGTTTACGTTTTAATATTTCAACAACTCAGTCAATTGCTGCATCTCCTCCACCAGCAACAATCACTTTCTTATTTTTATATAAATTAAGATCTTTTACTACGTAGTGGATGTTTTTTGATTCAACTCCAGTAATCTTATTAAATTTGAAAAAGCCACCACCTGTAGCAATAATTACATGTTTAGCAAAAAATGGTTCTTTATTTGTCACTATTCTATAACATCCATCTGCTTGTTCAATTTTTTCAACTGCTGTATTTAAAACAATTTTTTCAAAATTTGCTTGCTTAATGAATTGATTCATTAATTCATTTGCTGGAATGTTTTCATATCCAGGATAATCATGGATTGCTTTGATTGGAAATAAAATTGTTGGCTGCCCACCAAGTTCATTGTTTGCTTCGATTAAAACCGAAGTCATTCCCTTTGTATGCGCATAATAATGAGCGTATAACCCGCCAGGGCCACCACCCATTATGGCTACGTCGTATATTTTCATATAGTTATTATATTATTTATAATAACTATATGAAAAAGATTGAATCGTTTTCCAACAAAGCAATTAAATGAGTCAAAAAATTACTTAATGATGCTAAACAACGCAAGCAAGAAAACCTTGCTGTTGCTGAAACAAAAAAGGTTTTTTTGACGATCTTAGAATCAGTTGATTCTAAAGATATTGAAGCCATCTTCTGCACCAAAGATTTTTTAATTGAAAACAAGAGATTGCTTCATAAATTTGATGATAAAATCAATCTTTGTCCAAACGCTGTTTTAAAAGCAATTTCTACTCTTAAAACTCCTGATGGAATTATTTGTGTTTTTAGACCAAAAAAACACTCTATCACATTCGATGATAAGAGTAATTATTTAGCTTTATATAATCTGCAAAACCCCCACAACTTAGGAGCAGTAATTCGTAGTTGTTTAGGCTTTAACATTAAAGGCGTTTTCCTTGTAGGAAATTGCTGCGATTTATATAATCCAGAAGCAATTAGATCCTCAGCTGGTTATGTTTTCAAAATCCAAACTGAAAAATACAATGATTTTGATTATTTTTATCAAGCAGTCAAAACTAATAAACTTAGTTTATTAGCGATGGCAAATAATAATCGAGCCATCGATATCTACCAATACAAAAAAACTAAGAATAATTGTTTTCTTGTTGGGCCAGAAGGCCAAGGCCTTCCTGAAAAGATTCTAAATAAGTGTTCGACAACAATCAAAATTCCTCTTAATAAAGATGTCGAATCACTTAATGCGTCTGTAGCAGCAAGTATCGTTGCTTTCTATTTAAATCATGGAAATAATTAAGATCAAAAAAAACGATGAAAATATTCGTCTAGATAATTTCTTGATGAAGCTATATCCTAACCTAACGAAAGGATTAATTTTTAAGGCAATCAGAACCAATAAAGTAAAGGTAAATGGCAAGAAAGCAAAATTCGATTACCGTTTAAAAACTGGTGATGAAATTAAGGTATACTTAATTACTAGTCAACCAAAAGACAAAGATTATATTTGGATGCAAGCAAAAGACAAGTTGGATGTTGTTTATGAAGATGATAATTTACTTGTTGTCAATAAACCAGCAAAATTACTTGTTGATGATGAAGACCAAAAAGCAGCAGATACATTAATCAATCGAGCTAAAAAATATCTATTCAATTCAAATAAGTGAAATCCTAAACAAGAAAACCAATTTTCTCCTTGCTTGGTTCATCGAATTGATTTTAACACAACCGGTTTAGTGATGATAGCCAAGACTCATGAAGCGGCTGTTGTATTAAACAAAAAGATTAAAAATAGAGAGATAAGGAAGTTTTATCAGTGTTTGGTTTATGGCAAAATGCCACAAAAGAGTCAGCTGCTTGAGGCATATTGAGCAAAATCTAACACTTCAAATTTAGTTAAAATTAGTTTAACTTCATCAAATGGTGCAAAGTATATAGCGACTAAATATAAAGTGTTAAATTATGATCCAAAGCAAGACATTAGTTTGCTTGAAGTAGAACTATTAACTGGTCGTACACACCAAATTAGAGCTCATATGGCTTTTGTTGGTCACCCCCTTGTTGGTGAGCAAAAATACACATCCAAAAATATTAAAAAAATAAATAATTTCAAATTTCAAGCATTAATAGCGTATAAATCAATCTTTGCATTTAGCAAGGATGCTGGTTGCTTAAATTATTTAAAAGGTAAGACAATTCAGCTAAAAAATACTAAGTTACTATAATTGATATTTTTAGTATATAATACTAAAAATATTTTTATGCCTTTTACAAAAGTTTTAAACAAAGATTTTAAAATTGTTGGCGATCATTTTGAATTGTCTAAAGAATTTCTTGCTAACAGTTGAAAATTCAAAAAAATAACTGGAACAAGACTTTCTTCTGTTTTAGGAAGAAATAAATTTACATCACCACTAAAAGAATGGTGCTGTATGGTTGGTATTTATGAAGAACCAATGGACCCAACTCTTGCTAAGGTTGGTCAATTCGTTGAACCAAAAGTTAGAGAGTATGTCTCTGAAAAATATCAAATTAATTTCAAAGATTATGTTCCATCACAAGTTAAGTGAAATGTTTTTAATGGTAAAACCGATCCAGGATACGAAATGTTTGGCGGTATTCCTGATGGTGAACCAGTTAATGAAGCTGGTTTAGTTGATTACTCAACTAACAAGCCAATGTTAGAAATCAAAACATCGTCAATCGATAAACTTTCCTACAAAACACAAAAAGGAATTATGCATATGCAAAAAGATGCTAATGGTTTACCATTAGTTAAAGTTCCGGGAGAAAAGAAGCTAAGTTGATTCAATGATGCAGGCAAACTAAAGATTAGTGAAGAATATGCTTATCAACTTGGTTTGTATCTTTATCTAAGAAAAACCAAAAAAGGAATGTTTGCTGTTTGTTTCTTAACTCCTTACGATTATGCTCATTCTGAAGAATTTAAGATTGAACAACACCAAGTATATGTAAGAGGTTTTGAATTAAATGATCTAGAAAAATTTAGAATTCAAGCTATTGAACCAGCTAAAAATTGATACAACAAACATGTTAAAACAGGTATCTCTCCACAGATAACTGAGGCAGATTGAAAATGACTAAAAGAAGTAGAACTAGTAAAGTAGAAAGAATAATTTATATAAAATATGGAGAACTAACTCTTAAAGGAAAAAACCGAAAAGAGTTTGTTCGATGTTTATATAACAATGTAGTTAAATCTTTAAAAGATTTCAAATCTGTTAAAGTTATCAAACAATATGATTCAATGACAATTGCCAATGTTGCCAAAACAAAATATCAAGATGTTTTCAATATTATCAAAGCAACCCCAGGAATTGCTTGAGTAATTGAAGGTTATGTTATTGAAAGAAAACTAGAAAAATTACATAGCTTTTTCAAAACCCAATTGTCTAATGACAAGACCACATTCAAAGTAATAACTAAACGTCATGATAAGAAATATCCAACTGATTCAATGGAATTTTCTAAACAAATGGGTGGATTTTTCTTACAGAATTTTAAGAAATTCTCTGTTGATATTCACAAACCAGAATTGAAAATAAACATTGAAATAAAGCAAGATGCTTTCATTGTTTACTTTAATAAAATTAAAGGCACTGGTGGTTTTCCTTTAGGAATTAATGGCCGCGTTTTAATGTTAATCTCTGGAGGAATTGATTCACCAGTTGCTGCTTCATTATTAATGAAGAAAGGTTTCCATGTTGATTTTTTAACTTTTGTTTCTCCACCTCACACAACCAAAAAGGCAGAAGACAAAGTTAGATCGCTAATAAAAAAGATAACACTTGATGGCAAACTAGAAAAACCATTACTTTACATATGTAAATTTACTGATATTCAACACGAAATCGCTCATATTACAAATCATAGTTATCAAATAACTATAATGCGTCGTTATTTCTTTAGGATTGGCCAATATTTGGCCAAAACCCAACATTATGATGCTATCGCAACGGGTGAAAGCTTAGGACAAGTTGCTAGCCAAACAATTGAGAGCATGACTACAATTAGTCAAGTTCTTGATAATGTTGTTGTTTTACGACCACTGCTAACTTATGACAAAATTGAAATAATTGATTTAGCTAATCAATTAGGTACATATTCAATTTCAATTTTGCCTTATCCTGATGCTTGTAGCATGTTTGTTCCTGCTAACCCTACAACTAAACCTGATATCGACAAAGCACTTAAATTGGAAAAAGAGCTTTTATTAATAGATACTATTTATAAAAGGGTAATAAACAAACACATCAAGAGGGAGTGATTATAATGACAGAAATCAAAGAAATAATTGTTAAGAAAATTGAGCAATATGACAATATTGCTATCTTCTTCCACGAACTACCCGATCTTGATGCTCTTGGTTCAAGTTATGGTTTACAATACTTTTTAAAGACAAAGTATCCTAATAAGGATGTAAGAATTGTTGGTCTTGATTCTCTCTCACCACAATTCGAAAATAATTTATACACATTCGACAAACGTCCAGTCGAAAATGATTTCCTTGGTAATGCCTTAGGCATTGTTCTTGATACTGCTAATGCATCAAGAATTTGAACTGGTAAACAAAATTATTGCCGTGAGTTGATCAGAATTGATCACCACCCAAAGAACGAAGTTGTTGCCGACTTTGAGTGAGTTGATGACACTTATAGTGCCACATCAGAAATGATTGCTGAACTACTACTTGAATGAGATCTAAACTCTGTTTTGATTCCAACATGCAACAACTTGTATGCTGGTATCATTACTGATACTGCTAGATTCCTTTATCCATCAGTAACACCAAGAACTCTTGGTATTGCTGCCGAATTAATTAATCGTGGTTGCAACCGTCAAAAAATTCATGATGCTGTTTATTTAAGAGATCTTGATGAAATCAAATTCTCTATTTATGTTCTAAAGCGAACACATTTCGACAACGAACTTGGTTTTGCTTGAGCAAAACTTGGTAAGAATTCTTTTGATCGTTATGGAATTCAGTTAAGAATGTCAATGGTTCACGTTCTTAATAATATTAAGGGTTTGAACATTTGAATGACATTCTATTACGATAATGTTCTTAAACAATGGAAGGGTTCGCTAAGATCAGCAAAGCTGCCAATTAACCAAATAGCAGAAAAATACCATGGTGGTGGTCACAAGCTTGCAGCTGGTGTAACAATCTACCACAAATCAGAAATCAAACAAATAATTAAAGACGTCGAAGATTATCTAAAAGAAAATTTAAATCAAATTAAATAAATATGTACATAAACATCAACACGCGTTCACATTATTCAATGGGTTACTCATCTATTAGTGTAGATGATATTATTACTCACGCGTGTGAAAACAAACAAGATTATGTTTGTTTAATTGATGTTAATGTAATGTATGGAGCAATTGAGTTTTATAACAAAGCTTTGGCTGCCAACCTTAAACCAGTTATTGGCTTAGGCGTTAAAGAAAACAATCAAGAATATATATTATTAGCAAAAGATTACAAAGGCTACCAAAAGCTTTGTCAGCTATCTTCAATAATCAATCATAATCAACAGTGGCATTTGTCCGATTTTGCTAGCGATAGCCTTATCGTTATTAGTCAAAATAAAGCCCCTGGTTTCGCTTCAAGCTACTTAATAAAGGATTTATCCATCCACGAGTCTTTGTTCGTTTCTAAAAGTGATTTTGCTAAATACAAAGCTTTAGTCGCCTTCAACCAAGGTTGTCTTTATAGCGAGGTTGAAGACAATAAAGAAATAGCAACTAAATATTTATACACACAGGCGCAAGCACAAAAAGAATTTAGTAGTGAGCAAATTAATAACACGTATAAATTACTTAAAGAAATAAATCTAGTCATTCCTCTTAACAAAGATAATTTCTTTGTTCAATTTGACCCAAAACGTAATTCAGCATTACTTTTGCAAGAACGTTGTCGTCAAGGTTTAATCAAACGTTTTGGTCAAAAAGTAAATAAAAAATATATTGATCGTATCAAATATGAATTAGACATAATTCATAAGATGGGTTTTGATGATTATTTCTTAGTTGTCCAAGATTATGTTGCTTTTGCAAAGCAAAATAACATTATGGTTGGACCAGGAAGAGGTTCGGCTGCTGGGTCATTAGTATCCTATGTTTTGGAAATTACCAATATTGATCCATTAGTGTATGGATTAATATTTGAAAGGTTCCTAAATTCAAATAGAAAAACCAAACCTGATATTGATATTGACTTCATGGATAATCGAAGACAAGAAGTCATTGACTATTTGTTTAGCAAATATGGTCAAGATCGTGTTGGTCACATAATTACCTTTCAAAAAATAAAGATTAAAACCGCAATTAGGGATGTGGCAAGAATCCTTGATATTGATTTATCAATAGTCAATATGATCTGCAAATCAATATCTGACTTCTTTGATCAAGATATTGATCAAGTAATCAAAGAAAAGAAGGTTGTGGCCGATTATGAAAAGAAATATCCACAACTATTTGAGTTGGCAAGATTTATCTTGGGGATGCCAAGACAAATAGGTACACACGCTGCTGGTATTGTCATTTGCAACCAGCCACTACATAATGTAGTGCCTACCACACTATCAGCTGAAGGCATTAACACTGTCCAATACTCTATGGAGTATATTGAACCGTGTGGATTAATCAAGATGGATATTTTAGGTTTAGTAAACCTAAGTATTATTAACGATTGTGTTGATGAAATAAACAAACATGCTAGCAAAACATTTGATATTAATCAAATACCTATTGATGACCAAAAGGTGTTCAAACAATTATGTTTGGGTAACACATTAGGTATCTTCCAACTTGAATCTCCAGGTATGACCAATGTTGTTAGAAAGATTCAACCAAAGTCAATTGAAGATATTTCAATTGCTTCTGCATTATTTAGACCAGGACCACAAGCCAACATTCCTGTTTATATTAAAAATAAAAAAGATTCAGATAGTATTGAATATATTGATGACAGATTAAAATCTGTCCTTGAACCAACTTATGGCATAATAATTTATCAAGAGCAGGTTATCCAAACATTATGTTTGGTTGCTAACTGATCTTTAGCTCAAGCCGACATTGTTCGTCGAGCAATTTCTAAAAAGAAATTGGATAAGCTTGAGGAAATTGAAAATGATTTTATTAATAGTGCCATAGCCAACGGCTATGACAAAGAAAAAGCTAACAAAATCTGGACTTACTTAATTAAGTTTGCTAGCTATGGTTTTAACCATAGCCACTCAATTGCTTATGCTCTAGTAAGCTATCAATTAGCTTACTTAAAAACATATTATCCTAACCAGTTCTATGCTTGTTTGCTTTCCTACAATCCAACAGGCAAAGTAGCCAACTACTTAGCTGAAGCTAAGAATAATGGTATAGCTATTCTTCCGCCTGATATTAATAATAGCCAAGTTGGTTTTAGTATATATAACAATAAAATAATTTTTGGCTTTGCCAGTCTTAAAGGTATTGGTAGCGCAGGTATAGAAAAAATAATTACTGCGCGAAAACAGGCAACAGGATGAAAAGAAATTAAAGACTGTATCAAAGACCTAGTCAAAGCAGGTCTTGGGCCAAGCGGTATTGAAATAATTGCTAAAGCAGGATGTTTTGATTGTTTCATCGACAAACAATTACTAAACCGTAGTTCCATTGTTGCATCCTTACCATCAATCATTTCTGGTGTCAAAACTTACACCCCTAAGTACGGATATATCTCAAATATTGTCTATACTAAGATTCAAGATAATAAAGAAACAAGTAAGAAAGAAAACCAAGACCAGTTTGAAATTCTTGGTATTGCCTTCGCTGCTCATCCAATATTGGCAGTCAAAGCCGCTAACCAAGAACTAGCTAAAGAAGCTTTAACCCTTTCTTACATAAGAGATAATGGTCAACCTTATGTTAAATATAAAACTATAGTTTATATTAAGTCTTTAAGAAAGATTAAAACCAAGACCGGAACAAATATGGCTTTCATCTCTTTAGAAGATGAAACAATGACCATCTCTGATGCGGTAACTTTCAACAATGTCTTAGACAATGTTGAGCAAGCTCCCTTATTGTCTAAAGACAAATACTTATTTGTTGTTGTATCCAAATCAGGTAAATCCTTAAGGATTGATAAAATTATTAGTGAGGTCAAAAAATAATGAAAAAAGCAATGGTAATTGATGGTAACTCATTGGTATATCGAGTTTACTGAGCAACATTTAAAATGTTGGATTATTATAAAACCAACAATTTAACTCCAACAAACGCAGTTAATCTTTTTACTAAAGCTGTTTTGACATTATTACAACGTGAACAATATGATTATTGTTTCGTTGCCTTTGATCATAGCAAAACAACCTTTAGAACCCAAATGCTTGATGAATATAAAGCTAATCGAAAAGCAATGCCAGATGAACTAAGAGTTCAACTGCCTATTATTCATGATTTTCTTAACAGTTTAGGAATTAAGTGAGAATCACAAGAAGGTTTTGAAGCTGATGATTTAATTGGCAGTTACTGCCAATTAATGAACAATAATGGTGTGGCAGTTGAAGTCTTTAGTTCTGATAAAGATATGCTTCAATTGGTTAGCCAATTAACTAATGTTAATTTATTTAAAGTTGGTGTGTCAGAAACAGTTAAATATACTGTTGATAATTTTGCTGATTTGTTCTATGGTTTGACTCCAAGTCAAATTGTTGACTCCAAAGCAATTTGTGGAGATGGCAGTGATAACTTTTGCGGAATAAAAGGGATTGGTCCAAAAACCGCTGCCAACCTTTTAAAAAAATACAATTGCTTTAGCAACATCTATGCTCATATTGATGAGCTAGCTGCTGGGCAAAAGCAAAAGTTTATTGAAAATAAAGCTAGTGGTAAATTGTGCTACCAAATAGCAACAATTAAAAAAGATTTGTTTGGCAATCGCCAGCTTGATGAATTTATTAAAAATTCATGTAATTATGATCAATTTATCAAGCTATGCAATGAGTGAAAATTGCCTAGTTTAGCTAAGTTTATTAATAAATAATATTATCAATCTAAAATATCATTTTTGTTTATAATAGTAATACGTATAATTTTACGTATGGTGAGTTAGCCAAGTGGTAAGGTCCGAAGCTGCAACCTTCGTATTCGCCAGTTCGAATCTGGCACTCACCTCCATAATGCGCCTTTAGCTCAATTGGATTAGAGCGTTTGGCTACGGACCAAAAGGCTGTGGGTTCAACTCCTGCAAGGCGCGCCATTAAAAATCTGTTTATAAATTAAAAACTAGAAAAAACCGGGAAGTAGCTTAGCTTGGTAGAGCACTTGGTTTGGGACCAAGGGGTCGCAGGT
>JAKSVS010000004.1 GCA_024407815.1 Mycoplasmoidaceae bacterium | reverse complement strand
TAATTTGTTTTGCATCATATAGTTCTTGCATACCACGATAACGACCAACAACTTTTGATTGAGTTATTTTTCTGTTTTCATCATATGGAACTAATGATTCACCAATTACATATTCGTCTTCTTGACTTGCATTTAATCACTTAACTTCATCAGTAATTACTCCGTTTTCAACAACGAAGTATGGAGAAATTAAGAAACCGTTGTCATCAACTTTAGCAAATGATGCTAGAGCCATAATTAGACCAATGTTTTGACCTTCAGGTGTTTCAATTGGACAGATACGTCCATAGTGAGAGTAGTGAACATCACGTACGTTTAAGTTTGGATCGTCTTTTCTAATACCACCATCACCCATAGCAGAAACTCTACGTTTGTTAGTTAATTCTGATAAAGGGTTAGTTTGGTCAATAAACGCAGTTAGTTGATAAGTGTTAAAGAAAGCTTTAACTACTTGTTGGAAAGGTTTAGTATTAACAATTGATTTAATTGTTACACCTTTAGATTTTCTTGACTTTTCTTCTGCATTCATTGTTGGAGAAGATAAAGAAGACAATTTATCTTTAATGTGTTTTTCAACACGTGCCATACCAGCAACAAGTTTAGATTTGAATTGTTCGTGAATCAATCTTAAACGTTTGTTACCTAAGTGGTCGATGTCATCATAGTTACCAATGTTTCATGGTAAGTTGATTGTATAAGAAATCATTGCAATGATATCTGAGATGTTTAGGGTTTGTTCATTACTTGTTGGTGGAACACCAAGAATGTTAACACCTTCTGGATCTCACTTATCATCATCAGCAAATACTTTAATGATTTCAGCTTTAGCTGTTTTGTATCTGTGGAATCTTGAAGGAGATGTTAATTCTCATTCTTTTTCAAGGAAGATTTCACCATTAGTTACAGCTTCTTTAATCAAGTCAATTTCTTTCTTGTTGATTAAAGTATTTTTCTTTAAGAAAATTTTTCCTTTAGTTGTTAGAATGTCAGCTGCTAAAACTTTTTGGTAAAGTCTTTCGGTTACACGCATCTTGTGATTAATCTTGCTACGTCCAGCAGAAGATAAATCAAAACCTTTAACTTCCATAAAGTGTTTAACAAGATAATCTTGGTAAGAGAAGTCTTTATACCTTTGTGATAAAACTTCTGTTGGTCTAATAGAAATAGACAACTGAGTAATAATATCTTTTGCGGCTTTTTCAGTGATGATCAAATCTTTTTGATCACGAATTTTTTCTTCAAGATCTTTTTGTTTAGATTTTAGGGAAGCGTTATTTGGATCAACTTCAAGACCTTTGTTGATTTCATCAAGTTGTTGTTCAAGCTTAGCTCATTTTCAAACAAGGACTTGTAGTTTGTGTTGAATTGGTAAACCTGTTTGTTTAATATCAGCAATTGTTGGGCAATCAACAACAATTTTTCTAATCTTGTTGATTTCGTCATTCTTGTCTTTACCAATTGTTTCGTATGTATAGCATCCAATAAACTTGTTGCTGTATGATTTTGGTTCACCATCAGCAGCAAGAGAATTAATAATTATTTCAGCATTTGAGAAAATATCAAGAATAGCTGCTTGGTTTAAACCAAGAGCTTTTAAGAATTGAGTTGCAGATAGAGTGATGGCAGCATCACTTGTAGCATTTCTTGCAACAAGTTTAACTACTCTCTTATTTGTTTTCTTATCTTCGATAACGAAGTTAAGCATTGTTCCACGATTTGGATACAATTCACAAATATAACCTTCGTTTACTTTCTTTTTACCAGAAAGTTTAATTTGGCTTTTAGAAAGAATGTAAGCACCAGGAGATCTAATTGTTTGAGAGTTAACAATTTTTTCAACACCATTAATGATAAAAGTTCCATTGTCAGTCATCAATGGAATGTTGGCAAAGAATACACCATCGTGTTTGTCGTTCTTTGATTTTCTAACTTTCTTTACTTCACCTGTTTCGTCGTTAACAAGAACAAGATCAACATAGACAGATGTTTCATATGTTTTACCCTTATACCTTGCTTCTTGTTCATCGAATGCACCAGGATAGAAATGAATACCGTTGATACCAGTCTTAGTATTGATTTCTACATGGTGAGTCTTGTTCTTGATGTGACTAATTGGAAAATAACTAACAATTAGTTCACCTAATTCCTTCTTTAAGAAACGCTCATATGATTTCTTTTGAATTTCCAATAGGTCAGGTTCTTCGAACTTAACGAATTGTTTCGCATAGTCACGTCTAGTAACTAGGTTTGCGATCTTTCTTTCAACAAACTTTGGTTTTTGTGCCATATAACTCTCCTGCTTTATATTATTATTTTTATATAAAACAATATATAAGTCTTTTAATTATACATAAAAAATATATTTTTATACATAAATTTAAAAATTTATTATTTTTTTTGCTATAATTAAAGCACTTGTGCAGATGTAATTCAATGATAGACTGCGACCTTGCCAAGGTCGATACGCGAGTTTGATTCTCGTCATCTGCTCCATTAAATCAATAGGTCAAATTTTGGCCTATTTTTTTATCAAAAAATGAGCAATAAAGATTTGTTTACAAATCTTTTCTTTGATATAATTAAAGCAATTGTGGACCAAGTAAAACAACAACTAGATAGGCTCAAAGCTCTACTAAGAAAATGAGAATATGAGTACTATGTTTTAAATAAACCAACGGTTGCTGATGAAGAGTACGATATTACTCTAAGACAATTGATTGAAATTGAAACAAAATACCCAGAATTGATTACTCCAGACTCACCAACACAACGTGTTGGTGGTGCTGCAAGTACCAAGCTTAAAAAATACCAACATAAGAGCAAAATGATGTCGTTATCAAACGCTTTTTCTGCAGATGAAATGAGAAAGTTTGATGCTGATATTAAAAAAGCTATCGGCAATAACCAAGACATCGTTTATTGTGTTGAACCAAAAATTGATGGTTTAAGCATGAGTCTAATTTACCAGGTTGGTAAATTAGTTTCAGGAGCAACAAGAGGTGATGGATTAATTGGTGAAGACGTTACTGCAAACGTTAAAACAATCAAGTCAATTCCATTGATTATCGATTTACAAGATGACATAGAAATTAGAGGAGAAATATTCCTAACAAAGAAAAATTTCGAAAAGATTAACAATGCCATTGAAGATGAAGATGACAAGTTTGCTAATCCAAGGAATGCTGCTTCAGGAAGTTTAAGACAACTTGATCCAAAAATAACAGCGAAACGAAATTTAACAATGTATTGTTACCAAATTCCTGACGAAAAACAATATGGGTTAAATACTCAATCAGAAGTCATTGAATTCTTGAAGAAAAACAAATTTAATGTTGCACCTGACATCAAAATTTGCAACGGAATCGAAGAAGTGATTAAGGTCATAGAACAATGAACCAAAATTAAAAACGACTTAGAGTTTCCAATCGATGGTGTTGTTATCAAAGTTAATAACTTTGCCGATCATCAAAAGATTGGTTTTACCTCTAAATTTCCTAAGTGAGCAATTGCTTATAAGTTCCCACCAAACGTTGTTGAAACAAAGCTCGAATCAATAACAACAACAGTTGGAAGGACAGGAAGAATCAACTATGTTGCTAATCTTTCTCCAGTCGAATTAGATGGTTCAACAATTTCTGCAGCCACATTGCACAATGCTGAATATATTGCCGCTAAAGATATAAGAATTGGTGATACAGTTAAAATTTTCAAAGCTGGCGAAATTATTCCAAAAGTTATTGGTCCAAACTTAGCAAAACGTGAGGCAAATGCTAAAGCATACATTCCGCCTCAATCATGTCCAATATGTGGTAGCAAATTGGAAAAAGTTGAGGGTGAAGTTGATCAATATTGTGTCAACATCGAATGTCCTGCTCGTGGTCTTCTAAACATCGTTCATTTCGCTGATCGAGACGCAATGAACATCGATGGTTTAAGTAATAAAATTCTTGAGAAATTCTGAGACAATAACATAGTTAAAAACATAATTGACTTATTCTACCTAAAAGAAAAAAAGCAAGAAATTTTAGCTCTTGATTTACACATTAAAAACAAAATATTTGATCATCTTGTTGCGTCAGTTGAAGCTTGCAAGCAAGCTAATCTTGATAAGTTAATTTATGGTTTAGGAATCAGACATGTTGGTGCGGTAACTGCTAGAGTTTTGGCGCAAACATTTAAATCGCTAGATAATTTAGCAAACACCAACATTGAACAATTAATAAATATTAAAGACGTTGGTGAAACAGTTGCTCAATCAATAATTGATTTCTTCAATGTTGACAACAACAAACTTTTAATTCAAAAATTAAAAGAAGTTGGCGTCAATACAAAACTAATTGAACGACACTATGATACAGGCTCTCCATACTATCAAAAGAAATTTGTCATAACTGGTTCGTTTGAAATACCACGAAATGAAATAATCAAAATTATGGAAGAAAAGTATGATGCCAAATTCTTTGGCACAGTCAACAAAGATATTGACTACTTAATTGCTAACGACTTTGATAGCAGTAAATACAAAAAGGCTGTTTCATTAGGAATTAAAATAATTAAAGAAAAAATATGATAATATAAACATATAAGATTGCGAGGATTTATGAAAGTATTAAACTCTTCAACAAATAAATTAGTTGAATTAAAAGAACCAAAGGTTACTATATATAACTGCGGTCCTACAGTTTACAACTATGTACATATAGGAAATGTTAGGCCATTGATAGTATTCGATGTTTTACATCGTTACCTTCTTGCTACCGGAACAAAGGTAGAATATGTTCAAAACATTACAGACGTTGATGATAAAATTATCAACGCTGCAAAAGAAGCTGGTATTTCTGAAAAAGAACTAGCTGACAAACACACAAAGGCATACCAAGACTTATTTGGGTTATTAAACGTTAAGAAATTAATAATGCCACGTGTTTCTGACCACATCAAGGATATTCAAGACTATATCCAAAAATTAATTGATGCTGGTGCTGCTTATATAGTAGATGGTGATGTTTACTTCGACATCTCTAAAGCAAAAGACTATGGACATGTTAGTCGTCAAAACATTCAAGCTTTGCTTGATGGTGTTAGAAAAGAAAACAAAGCTAATAAACGTAACCCATTAGATTTCGTTCTATGAAAGAAAACTGATGAAGGTATTAACTGAGAATCACCTTGGTCTAAAGGTAGACCAGGTTGACACACTGAATGTTGTGTTTTAATTAACAAACACTTCGGTGATCATGTAACAATCCACAGTGGTGGTGGTGATTTAAAATTCCCTCACCACGAAAATGAAAATGCTCAACACAGTTCATTATTTGGTCGTGACATTGCTGATATCTGAATGCATGTTGGCCACATCAATGTTGATGGTGCTAAGATGACTAAGTCTCTTGGTAACTTTATCCTTGTTAAGGATATCATTACTAAAGACAACGCTCCTGGTTTAAGATGATTCTTCTACCAAGCTAAGTATCAACAACCAGCAAACTTCACAGCTAAAATGTTAGCTGAAACAACTAAAGAAGTTGATTCTTTATTCCACGCCATCAATTCTGCTAAGACATATGCAATTGCTAATGGTGCTTACAATAAAAAAGCACAACCAATGAGCAAAGAATTTGCTGCAGCTTTAGCTGAAGATTTAAACTTGCCAAATGCAATTACAGTTCTAAATAACGAAGTTAAGCAATTAAACATTGCTGTTAGAGCAAAAGACTTTAACAAAGTTAATAATCTACTTAATGTTATTGATGCTGAACTAGATGTTCTTGGTCTAAAGAACGATAAAGTTGATCATCAAGCATTAACTGCCAAGATTAAAGAATGAAAACAAGCAACTGATAGCAAAGATTTTGCTAAAGCTGACAAACTTAGAGCAGAATTAGCTGCTAAAAAAGCTCTTTAATGCAATTAATAATAGGCAAAAAAGCAATCTTAGATGCCATCAGTAATGGCAATCTAAAAGATGCTACTGTAAGTAATAAAGACACTACATTTTTTAACAAAGTTAAAAAGTTTTTGCCTACTGTGAAAATAAATAACGATAAGTCCTTTTACGAAAAAATAGCACCTGGGCAAAATCATCAATTTGCTTTCGGCTATGTTGATGGAGAAATTAGTTTAACACTAGATTCTTTCCTTAATAATATTAAGGATAAGACATCAGCAATAGTTCTTATTTTAGATTCGATTGAAGACCCAATGAACTTCGGGGCAATAATAAGATCAGCCGAATCAATAGGAGTTGATGGTCTTATCTATAAGAAAGATGGCCAATGTCAAATTACATCAACCGTTATAAAAACTAGCCAAGGTGCTGTTGCTAACCTTAATATGATTAAGGTTACAAACTTGTCCGACTCAATTAGAAAACTTAAAGAGAACGGATTCTGAGTTTATGCAAGTTGTCTAGACAAACAAGCGTACAAACTTGATGAAATCAAGTTCAACGGCAAAGTTGCAATAATAGTGGGGGGCGAAAACAAAGGTGTTAGTCCACTAGTTCAAAAAAATGCTGATTTCAAAGTATATATTGAAGCTTCAGGCAAAACACAATCGTTAAACGTTTCAGCCGCCACAGCAATCTTGCTTTACACAATTAAAAGCAAAATGAAAAGAGGGTAACCCCTCTTTTTTTATGCAACAAATCCTGCTATAACGTAACTTATAAATGTTAAAACTGTTATCGAAAGCAGAGGAATATTTATTGCTAAAGATTGCTTTGATGAAAGTTTTAATTTAACTTTCTTACTATTGCACAATAGATAACCAATCATCGCAGCAATCACAATCATTGATACGGTAATTTGAATTAAATCCGAACTGTTTCATGAGTATATTGGGTTTGAACCAGGGATGCAGGCAAGGGCAATATTGGCGATAACCAAAACAAATAAATTAAATATTGTTGAGCCAACAATGGTATCAATAACCATGGTGTATTCTTTATGAATACATAAATTGATACAGCAAACAACTTCGGGTAATGATGTTGCCACACCAAGGAATAGCGCTCCACCAAACGATTCTTTACCACCATCCATAAATACACTTGCTCAATGATATTGCACTAATGATTGAGTTGCATATGTTAAGAATACAGCGCAATCAATCAAGAATGCTGCAACCAAGATTAGTAATCCGATTACTCATCCTAAATTTAATTTAAATAACATTGATCGTTTAGCTTGATTAACTTCAGTTAATCCTTCATCTTTATTTGGTGTTGAAACTTTAGCATTTTTTATTATGAAAATTATGCAAAAAACCTAACTCAACAAAACAAAAATGCTAAAGAAATTAAAACCACCCCAAACAAGTTGTGGTAAAAATTTACTAGCCACCATCGCTAGGAATACAAATACAGTTCCAGCACCGGTGCATATTAGCGTTATAGCGTTTCCCTTGTCTGCCTTTTTATCTATGAAAAAGTCAAACACAAGCAAATAAACAAACAGCTAGAACAAAGATATCAAAGTTATTGCTACCAATAATATCTCCAAATCCAAGCTCTCCAGATTTAGTTGCAATAGCTGAAACTAGACAAGTAACTAATTCTGGTAGACTGGTAATAACACCAAGCAATAGTCCAGCAATAACACCGCTAGATAAGTTTGCTTTGATTTTTAGAATAACACAAAGCTTAGAAAGAATTGTTGTTACAACAACAATGGTTACCATTAATATGACATATAACGAAATCGTTATTGGAAAATTACCATTAAACCAATTTACTATCGGATTCATGTTTCTTTCTTTGTTCCTCTAATTTTTCTAAGGCTTTGTCGATTTTCTGTTTGTTTGGATCTTCTTTATACTGTTTGTTTTTTAAAACAAAGTACGTTACCACCCAAGCAATAGCTGCTGCGGCTATTACTGCACCAAACACAGCAGTAATTATCACTCAGTGTTGTTTTAATTCTTTCGATGTAACTAAAAATGTAAAAACAAAAACAAGAACAAAGATCCCAAATCCAAAACCCTTGTTAATATTAACTATAGTTAATTTAGACTCTTTCCTGTTCTTGTTTTGTTCCATTAGTTAGCTCTTAAATCAAGTTTCTTAACTAATTCACGATACTTTTCAAGATTTGTTCTCTTAAGATAGTTTAATAAGCTACGTCTCTTAGAGTTCTTTGCATACAAAGTTCTCTTTGATGCAAAATCCTTTGTATTATCTTTTAAATGTTCTGTTAAAGATTTGATTTCAGCAGTTAAGATTGCTATTTGAACTTCAGTATTACCTGTGTCCTTAGCATCTTTACCATATTGTTTAACCAATTCTTGCTTTTGTTGTTTTGAAACAGCCATATACTTAATAGGCCTCCTTATTTAATTTATTAACACTTTTTATTGTTATTACTTCGACAGATAAAACAATCATGTCTTAGATCTAACGTGTTTAGTTTATTATACTTATATTTATTTAAAATATATATAATTATTAAACGTCATGGCGTTTATGGTGAAGTTGGCTAACACACCTGACTGTGACTCAGGCACTCGTGGGTTCAAGTCCCACTAAACGCCCCATAATGATAAACACTAGGTAAACCTAGTGTTTTTCTTTTAATATTTATTTATAATTGATATTATGAAAAACAGAACTGATACTAAAGTTGTACAAGTTGGCAATGTTGCCATTGGTGGATTTAATGAGATTGCTATCCAAACAATGACAACTTGTAAAACAAGTAATGTCGAAGAAACTATTAAAGAAATTAATACACTAGCTAAAGCTGGTGCTCAATTAGTTAGAGTTTCTGTTTTAGATGAAAATGATCTTTCTGCATTAACTAAAATTGTTTCTGGAACTAAAGTTCCAATAATTGCTGATATTCACTTTAATTACACTTTTGCTATTAAAGCAATTCAAGCTGGCGTAGCAAAAATTAGAATCAATCCAGGCAACATCGGTACACAAGAACAGGTTTATGAAATTTTGCGTGAAGCAAAGAAACATGATACAGCAATTAGAATCGGAATAAATGGTGGTAGCTTGCCAATCGATCCTAATGGATCGAGAGTTAATCAGTTGGTTGATTGTGCTTTTAAATGAATAAAGTTTTTTAAAAAACATGACTTTGCCAAATTAATTGTTAGTATCAAAGATTCTGATCCAAACATTACATATAAAGCAAATTTAGCTTTAGCTAAAAAATGTAAATACCCAATTCACTTAGGTGTAACCGAAGCCGGACCAAATAAATTTGGCATCATCAAATCTTGTATTGCCCTAATTCCTCTATTAGAAAAAGGAATTGGAAACACCATTCGTATTTCCTTAAATGGAAATAGGCAACAAGAAATAAAAGTTGCAAAGACTCTACTAAACAACATGGGCTTCAATGTTCCTTATTACAATGTAATAGCTTGTCCAGTTTGCGGTAGAAATCTGTATGATACTAAAAAATGAGTAAATGAAATAGACAAGTATCTTGAGGAAAAACATGTTGCTATTAAAGTAGCAATAATGGGCTGTATAGTAAATGGTCCTGGTGAATCTAAAACAGCAGAATTATCAGTCTGTGTAAAAGACAAAACCTCTAGCATTATCTATGATAATGGAAAACAAGTTGCCACTGTCAATAATAATGATGTGGTAAAAACATTAAAAGAATTAATTGATAAAAAGTATAATCAAGCGAGACGACAAAATGACAAGTCAAACTTCTAAAATATCTAAAGCAGATTTTATAAAGCTTGATAAAGCTTATAAAAACTACAAACAAACTAATTTAAAAAATGAAAATCTTTTAGCTTTTTATAAAACAAAAGATTTGGCAATTAGTGTTTTTAAAAATGGAACCTTGTTATTACAAGGCGAACAGTCTGCTATTCAAAACTTTGGCAAGAAACCAGTAGTATATAAAGCCAAGCCATCTAAACAAAATTTAGATGGAACTGTCGGAATGGACGAAGTTGGTACTGGCGATTACTTTGGTCCAGTAGTTACTTGTTCATGCTACGTTGCTAATGATGCTGTTGATGCTGTCAAAGCGCTTGGCGTCAACGATTCTAAAAAGATTGACGACAAACAAATTAGAGTAATGGCTAAGCGATTAAAAAAGATGGTTGTTGCTGAAACGTGTGTTTGTCAGCCATCGACATATAACCGAATCATTGATAAATTTGACAATAGCAATATTGTCAAAACTATTTGCCACAACGATGCTCTAACAAAGTTGGGCAGCAAACTTAAAAACAAACAATATAAAGTTGTTCTTGATCAGTTTGTAGCTAGAAAGCATTACTATGAATATTTAGCTAAAGCTAAAATCAAGGGTGCATATATTGATGTTATTGAAACAAAAGCAGAAAGTAAATATCTAGCTGTTGCATGTGCATCAGTAATTGCTCGTGATACATTCTTAACTTATATGGATAAGTTATCAGTAAAAGCTGGAGTTAAATTGCCTAGAGGTTCTGTTGAAAAAGATAAGATAGTTGCCGCAGGCAAAAAGGTTATAAAAGTTGGTAAGCTTGCAGACTATGCAAAACTTCACTTCGATTCAATAACTGGAGAGATAATTAAAAAATAGACCATAGGTCTATTTTTTATAACCAACTTTTACTAAGCACAACCCGCACGCAGGTGCTTTATATATAGCTTGACCTTTTTTAGGATTGTTAAGCAATTGTTTAATTTTGTTAAGGGTTATTTTATCTTCATTCAAAGCAAGAAGCGAACCCACCATCAATTTTACTTGGCTTCTTAAGAAGCCAGAGCCTTTAACAGCGATGGAAACAAGATTTTTATCTTGTTTAATCTTAATAGATTGAACTTCACGTTGCAGTGATTCACCAGATCTTTCGTCTGTTGAAAAGGACAAGAAATTATGTTTTCCTTCTAATAATTTACTTCCTTTTCTTATCTTACTAATATTTATAGGTCTATTATATTGATAGATATGACTTGGAGATACTGCATCAGTAGTGGAACTAGTATTAATGAAGTACACATATGTTTTATTACACGCATCAAAACGGGCGTTGAAAGATTTGATTGCAACCGATATTTTATTAATTCTAATATCGTAAGGCAAAGCCTTATTAAGTGCGTCTTTGATTTGTTTTGGTGCTATTTTGATTTCTAAATCAGAATGAATTACTTGGCCTAAAGCATTTACACCCGCATCTGTTCTATCAGCAGCAAAAACTTTAACCTCTTGGTTAAAAACATTTTTTATTGTTTTCTCAACAACACCTTGAATGGTTTGCACACCAGGTTGAATGGCTCAACCATGATAATTCGAACCATTATACGTTAGTATTGCTTTGTATCTTGTTTTCATTTTACACAAGGAAGCAGTCGACTGCTACACATGGATAAATTATAACTTTACGTACGCGCAAATAGATAAATAACGCAAGCAAACAAATTAGAAGCGCAGCACAAGCCCAAGAAGCAACCGAACCATGGTAGAGTCTATATTTTGTTCTCTTGGTTCTTGGAACAAGGTTTCTGGCCTCCATAGCGTCAGATAAATTAGTAGCGTAATTGAAACTTGCACCAAAAACTGGAACAACAGCTAAACCTAGCGCTTTAATTTTTGCGCCTAAGTGTCCGTTTCTATAATCTACGCCTCTGTTTGCTAGCGCGTATAATATTTTATTTGCTTCTTTAAACAAAAGTGGCACGAAAGCAATAGCGCTCGAAATAATATATGAAATTTCAGTAACAGGAACTTTGATCCATTTTAATGGTCATAATATATGTTCAAAGCCATAAGTCATTTGCATAGTTGATGTTGTGTTAACTAAAATACTAAATACAGATAACATACAATATATTCTCACACATACACTTATATTATTTATAAGAACCTGACTGCTTAGTCCATATCATGGACTGAAATAAGTCAAATAGTAAGTATTGTTATTTATAACAAAAGATATGAATGAACCACTTGTTGGTTTTATAGTTAGCAATGCATCGCTAACGCTTCCACCCCATATTTGGCCATGGATTCAATAAAATTCTGCTTCTTTATTAATAATACCTTTATCAAACAATGTTGACCATTGGCTTCCTCATAACTCGCATGTGTTTGCTAAATTTGTACTAACGCCAGGTGATTTATTTACTAATCAATTAATTAGGAAAATGAATATCATTAATAATGCGAGTGATATAAAAATACTTTTTAATTTACGTGCGGGTAACTTAGCAGTTGTTCACAATACAACAACAAGTATAAAAATACTTGCTAAAGCAAAAACATTAACTTTTAAGAAGGTTAGAACTATCAAAATTATTGCGCAAACTATTTTAATAGTTGGATTAAATTTGTTTAAGAAAGTTGGTCTGCTTTCTAATGAAGAAACAAAACTCATTAGATACCGCCTTTCTTAACTTCGTTAGCTAGATCATCAAGCGTTAACGGTTTAATGTTAGCATAAGCTTTATTAAGTTTTGCTAATTTATTAACTAGTTTGATAATGTTTGGTTGTTTCAGTCCAACACTATTTAATAATTGAGCATTATTAAAGATTTCGTATGGAGTACCTGATGCAATAAGTTTTTTATCATGAAGAACAAGCACTTCATCTGCAAGTTCTAAGACATTGTCCATATTGTGAGTAATAATTATTACTGTCTTGCCATCTTGCTTTAAACTCTTGATAATCTTTTTAACTTTATTTTGATAGTAAAGATCAAGTCCAGCAGTTGGTTCATCAAAAATAACGATTGGTGTTTCAAGGGCAAGAACTCCCGCGATTGCCACCAAACGCTTTTGACCATTTGATAAATCAAATGGATGAGCTTTGAGTAGTTTCTGATCCAACCCTACTAAATATAAATATTTAGAGGCTAATTTATAAGCATCAGTCTTATTAACATTATTGTTAATAGGGCCATATGCTATGTCCTTTTCAACACTATCCTTGAATATCTGATATTCAGGGAATTGAAAAACCATTGATACACTTTTTCTAATTCCCTTTATATTTTTAATTTTTCTATCTGAACCAAAAACGGCATTATTTAATATATACAAATCACCAGTAGCTGTTTTAGTTAAACCATCAAGATGGTTAACTAGCGTTGTTTTACCTACACCAGAATTACCAACAATCGCATAAACACCAGATTTAAAAACATAACTAAAGTTATTGATCAATGTTTTCTTATGTTTTTTTGGCCCACACAAAATATCCATGCCTTGGCATGTAATGGAAGAGTTATTGGTTATGTTAGGATTAATTACTATCTTTTTCATAACCAACCTTCCTAACAAAGTCTTTCCCTAATTTGTCAACAACCTTATAAATGAGTGGTTTATGTAAAGATAAACTATTTAGTTTTTCATTTTGGAAAACATCATTTGATTTGCCACATAAGGCAACCTTGCCCTCTGACAAAACAATAATATTATCTGCTAAAGCAGCTTCATCCATATCGTGCGTTATTAATATTATTGTTTTGTTAAATTTTGTTTGTAATAACTTAATAACTTTTTGAACATTTGCTTTCGACTTGTTGTCGAGCATACTAGTCACTTCATCAAAAATAATAACATCAGGTTCCAATGCTAATATTGCTGCTGTAGCAGCAAGTTGTTTTTGTCCTCCGGAAAGTGAGGTTGGAGCAGACTTTAATAAGTCAGATATGCCAACAACTTTAGCTCAATGTTCAATAATTTTGAACATTTCTGAATGGTTAACGCATTTGTTTTCTAGACCGAATGCAATATCATCTTCAACGGTCTGTCCAATAAATTGTGTATCTGGGTTTTCAAAAATAATCCCAACTCTTTTTTTAATATTTAAAACAGTTGTTTTATCTAGCAAAACATTATCAAAATAAATTGAGCCAGATCTTGGTTTGAGCAAACAAGACATTAGTTTAGCTAATGTAGATTTACCAGAACCGTTGCTACCAACAATGGCAACAAACTGACCTTTTTTAATAGAAAAGCTCAGATTATCTAAAATAAGTTTGTTTGGTTCATAACCAAAACAAACTTTATCTAATTTTATTAGTTCAGAAGAATTGATTTGAGACATTTAAATAATTATATTATTTAATTGTCTTAAAATATGCTTTTGCTTTTGCTAAATCTTTTGCAATCGCTTTTATTAAATCTTTTTTGTTGGCAAAACGTTCGTTTTGTCTTATAAATTTTAAGAATTCTACTTCTATGTTGTTTCTAATATGTGATGGATAAAATTTTCTTGCTTTAATTTTTTTATCAATCAAATATGACTCAATAATAAAATTTTTATTATTGAATGTCTTACTTCGGCCAACAAAAGCTATACTTTTGTAAGTTGTAGAACCAACTTTAGTCTTTGTAACATAAGATCCATTTTTTAAAAATAATTTATTGTCAACTTTTAAGTTGATTGTGGGGTAACCTTGTTTTCTACCCCTACCTGCTCCATCAACTCATTTACCTATGTAGTGGTATGGTTCGTATAAATAACTATTTGCTTTTTCAATTTTGTTTTCTAACAATAATTTTTTAATTATTGTTGTTGATATTTTTTTGTTGTAATCAATTGTTGAAACATCAAAGTATTTTCTTAATAAAGAAACTCCGCAACTGTCACATCCAAATTTAAAATCACTACCAACAACTATCTTGCTAGGAGCAAGAGGAATTAAATACTTTTTAATAAAGGCTTGCCCAGTAATGTTGCCCTTTGCAATGTCATATATATAAATATATGATGGGCCGAAGGCAGCAATATTTTTTATTCTTTGATCAAAACTATAAAGTTGCGATTGCTGCTTTTTGTTAAAATCATTAAAGGTCAAAACACTAAATTTCTGATATTTCTTAAATAATTTTGCGTGCATTATGTGAATGCAGCCAAAATAACCTATTACCAAAGGTAATTTGTTCGGTACCAGATTCACTTTATTTAATTTTCTAATTTTTGTTGCCATATTTAATTAAGTATTCACTTAAAGTATAAGCATCTTTTAATTTAAAGTCACCACATTTCGTTCGGCATAACATAGTTATGTGCGCAACTGTTTTCAATTTTGATGCTAAATCCTCAGCGAATGATCTTACATAAAATCCTTTTGTAACATTGATAGTTATCTTTAGCTCTTGCTTATTAGGATTAAAATCATTAATCCTAAAACCATTAATCCGAACTAATCTGGGTTCTAGTTCAAGCGGTTTGCCTTCGCGCGCATACTCGTATGCTTTCCTACCGTTTACTTTTATCGCAGAATATGGATGTGGTCTTTGCAAATAATCTTTATCAACAAATGTTGATAAAGCTTGTTTAACTTGCTTTTCATTAAGTTTGACTCATTGCTTATCAATAACGTTACCGGTTTTATCTCCAGTATCAGTTCTAATACCAAACTTGATAATAGTTTGGTATTGTTTGTCTTGATTAGTAAGCTCACCTAATAAATGTGTTCCTTCATTGTATCCAATGACAAGTAAACCTGTTGCCATCGGATCAAGTGTGCCAGCATGTCCAACTTTGTTGTGGTGGCATGCGCCTTTAATTTTGGAGACGACATCATTGCTTGTCCAGCCTTGTGGCTTGTCAATCAATATAATGTTCTGAGGTGTAAACATAATATAATTTTATTATATTTATGAGAATCATTATTGGTAACATAATTAGAGCTAATGCCATCTTTAAGATGATTAAGAAAAACGATCATATTGCTGTTGGTATCTCTGGAGGAAAAGACTCACTAGTCTTACTTCAAGCTTTGAATGTTTTTTGCAATAAGTTAAATAAAGAAAAACATTGGAATATCAAAGTTAAAGGTTTTCATGTAGCATTAGGTTTTAAGAAAGTTGATTATTCAAAAATTAAAAAATTTGCTAAAGCAAATAATGTTGAACTAGAAATACTTAAGTCAAATATTTCAGAGGTTTTGAATAAAAAGAAAGAAAAAGGCAAAATTCAATGCTCACTTTGTGCCAAGATGAAAAAAGCCATCCTTGTCTGAGCAATGAAAGAACAAGGATACAATAAATTAGCTTTAGGTCATCATGCTGATGATGCAATTGAAACTTTCTTTATGAATATGCTAAATGAGTCTAGATTAGCTACGCTAAAGCCAATAAATTACTTAGACAGAAACAAAGTGTGAATAATAAGACCATTGATTCTTTGTCGTGAAAAAGAAATTCAAAAAGTTGCAAACAAGCATAAACTTCCTGTCATAAAGAATTTATGTCCAAACGAAAAGCTTACACAACGAAGCTATGTCAAGAATTTTATTCAAAAAAATTTTTACGAATCAAAACAATGGCCTAATGCCTATGTTAATTTAATCCGTAGCTTCTTAAACAAAGAAGGTTCTTATTTTTGGTTCGATGAAAAATTTGATCAAAGAGACCTAAAAAATCACAACAAATTGTAGTTTTTTTAATTTGTAAATCTTGATTTCACTTATAATATAAATATATTTTTTGTATGAAAACAATAACTGTCAAAATAACAGATTCATCATATTTACATAGACAAATGGCAACCAAATTACAACAAATTGCTGGTAAATATACCTGCGATGTTGATGTAATAGTAACAACCGGTGGTTTCACAAAGGCTAATGCAAAATCATTAATTAACTTAATGTCTGCATATGCCAAAATAAAAATCCCATGTAAAATCAATGTCGTTACTTCTTCGTGAAAAGACGAACAAGATGCAATAGAAGAAATTACCGACTTCTTCAAAGTAAGTAGAAAAGAAATAAAAAGCAAATAATGCTTTTTATTTTTTTTGTAATTTAACTAACTTAATGTTCTCGGTTAAATTTTTCTTTAATCCTCAACTAATAGCAAGTTTTTTTGCTTTAGCTAATCATCCGGGTTGTAATGTATGTATATCGTGCGAATCAGACTCGATTATTACCGGAACATTTGTTTTAGCAACCAGCTGTCAGAAATATTTGCATGGGTAGTGTCATTCACTTTTTGAATTTCAATCTGAAAAGTTAACATTGAATCCCAAAGGTAATTTATATTTCTTAGCATACATAATGATATTATTAGCAACTTTTTTGGCAGCGCTATCTCATTTTCTATATGCATTTAAGTAAATATCTGGATGTGCAACTCAGGACATCAAACCGCTTGCCATTCCTTCTTTACTGTTTCTATCATATTCTTGTAGTTGTTTTTTAGTCTTGCAATAATTCATTACCAAAGGTAATGGAAAATCCATTTTAAATAAATCACCCAGAAAATGATTTCCAAAAATTAGAAATTCACAATATGGGTCGTGTGCTAATAATTGAAAGTATCATTTATTAGCTTTGTTATATTCAATTTCATAACCAAAATAAATTTGTAATTTATTTTTATACTTATTCCTATAGAATTCGATTTCTTTTTTTAGACCAGCAATTTCTTCATAGCTTGCTCTTCTAATTTGATACGGACATTTCTCAGTAACAGGACAGTGTTCAGTAAAATATAGTTTCTTATATCCGCTTTTAAGCGCTAAAACAACAATCTCATCAACGTAATTTGATGAGTGTTTACATATATGTGTATGAATATGAAAGATATTCTTTTGCATAAATAAATTATAGAAAATAAAAAAGGCGCTCGAGCACCTTTTCTAAAAATAATAAAATTATTTATTTTCAATTGCTTGTACTGGACAAACTCCTGAACAAGCACCGCAACCAACGCATTTGCTTTGGTCAACGCCGGCCTTACCATCGGAACCGATAGACACAGCACCTACTGGACAAACGCCAGTACAGGCACCACAGCCTAAGCATTTTTCTTTGTTTACGACAGCTTTTGACATATAAGTTGATATCTCCTTACGTAATTATTATAATAAAACAAAATAATATTTCTATTTTTTATCTCTTGCTCAATAAAAATGAGCAAAGAATTAAATTATTTCTTTTTTAAACTTATTTTGACTTTGCTAAACATTTTCTTAATAGATTTCTTAACATCTTTAGATGTTGGCTTTTCTTCTTCAACAAAATGCTTGTCACCATAGTATGCATTCAAGTACATTTGCTTAATTTCCTTCATTAAAGGATATCTTGGGTTGGCGCCTGTACATTGATCGTCAAACGCTTGCTCAACCATTTCATCAAGTCTCTTTAAGAAATCCTTTTCATTAGAAACGTAGTCTTTAATGTATGGTTTAATTCCGACTCTGGCTTTTAAATCATTTACTGCTTTGATTAATCTTTCAAGTTTGTCTTCATCGCTCTTGCCGCCTAGATTTAATTCATCAGCAACTTTTGCATAACGAGCTAGAGTGTGTGGATGATCATATTGTGAGAATGTTCCCATTTTAGCAGGAGCTTCAGATGCGTTATAACGAAGAACCTCTTCAAGCATTAAAGCGTTAGCGATGCCGTGAGGTATGTGGTGGAATGCACCAAGTTTGTGTGCCATAGAATGGCAAACACCAAGGAAAGCATTGGCAAAAGCCATACCAGCCATTGTTGCAGCGTTTGCCATCTTTTCTCTTGCTTCAACATCGTTTTGTCCATCATCATAAGCGCGTGGTAAATATTCAAAAATTGTTTGTAATGCTTTTATTGCAAGACCGTCAGTATAATCTGTTGCCATTACAGAAGCTATTGCTTCAAGGGCATGAGATACTGCATCAATACCAGATGCTGCAGTAAGTCCTTTTGGAGCAGACATATGGAAGTCTGTATCAATAATTGCCATATTTGGAAGAAGTTGATAATCAGCTAGAGGATATTTAATTCCAGATTTTTCATCTGTTATAACAGCGAAAGGAGTAACTTCACTACCAGTACCTGCAGATGTGGGAACGGCAATAAAGTATGCTTTTTCTCCCATCTTTGGGAAAGTATAAACACGTTTACGAATATCTATGAAACGCATTGCCATATCCATAAAGTCAGCTTCTGGGTGTTCGTAAAGAACTCACATAATTTTTCCTGCATCCATAGCTGAACCACCACCAAGAGCGATTATGCAATCAGGTTTGAATGCACTCATTAATTTTGCACCGGCTTTAGCACAAGCTAAAGTTGGATCTGGTGCAACATCAAAGAATGTTTCATGAACAATACCCATTTCATCTAATTTATCGGCAATAGGTTTTGTATAACCGTTCTTGTAAAGGAAACTATCAGTAACAATAAATGCTCTCTTTTTGCCCATGACATTCTTTAATTCATCAAGGGCTACAGGTAAGCATCCTTTTTTGATATATACCTTTTCAGGCGTTCTAAACCATAACATATTTTGTCTCCTTTCAGCTACAGTTTTAATATTTATTAAATGTTTTACACCAACATTCTCAGAAACACTGTTTCCACCCCAAGAACCACAACCTAGTGTAAGTGATGGTGGAAGTTTGAAATTGTAAAGATCTCCAATACCACCATGGGATGAAGGCGTGTTAACAAGAATATGACATGTCTTCATACGAGAAGCAAATTCATCTAGTTTATCTTTTTCAGTTGAAACATCTAGATAGATTGACGAAGTATGACCATAGCCTCCATCGGCAATCAAATGTTCTGCTTTATTAAAAGCATCTTTGATGTTTTCTGCTTTATACATTGCAAGAACAGGCGATAATTTTTCGTGTGCAAATTCTTCCGACAAATCTACGCTCTCAACTTCACCGATAAGAATTTTGGTTCCTACTGGAACCTTAACTTTTGCTAGTTGGGCAATTTTGCTAGCAGGTTGTCCAACAATTTTTGCATTTAATGCTCCGTTGATAATAATTGTTTTACGAACCTTATCAATTTCACCTTCTTTTAGAAAATAGCAACCACGAGCAGCAAACTCTGACTTAACTGCATCATAAATCTTTTTATGAACAATAACAGATTGTTCAGATGCACAAATCATTCCATTATCAAAAGTTTTAGAATGGATTATAGAGTTAACAGCAAGAGCAATGTCTGCTGTTTCATCAATGATTGCTGGTGTATTACCAGGTCCAACACCAAGTGCTGGTTTACCACTTGAATAAGCGGCTTTAACCATTCCGGGTCCACCAGTAGCTAAAATGACATCAGCTTCCTTCATTACAAGGTTAGTCATTTCGAGACTTGAAACATCAATTCATTCAACAATTCCTTCGGGTGCTCCAGCTTTCACGGCAGCATCTAATAATAGTTGTGCAGCAGCAATTGTTGATGTTTTTGCTCTTGGGTGTGGAGAAATAATAATTGCATTTCTTGTCTTAAGAGCAAGAAGTATTTTAAAAATTGCAGTTGATGTTGGGTTTGTTGTAGGAATAACAGCAGCTATTACACCAACTGGTTCGGCAATTTTCTTAACACCATATGCTTTATCTTCGTCAATTACACCACATGTTTTAGTGTTTTTGTATGCGTTATAAATATGCTCGGCAGCATAGTTGTTTTTAATTACTTTGTCTTCTACAACACCCATGCCTGTTTCTTCAACAGCCATTTTAGCAAGAGGGATACGAGCCATATTTGCAGCTATAGCAGCAGCTTTAAAAATTTTATCCACTTGCTCTTGTGAATAAGTGGCGAACTTTCTTTGCGCTACTTTAACTTTTTTTAAAGCTTCATTAAATGCTTTAACATTATTAATAATTTTTCTATTTTTGTTTCCCATGCTTTTCACCTAATATTTCTTTAATAATTTTAATCACTTTATGAACCTAAATATTAAAGTAAACTTTAATATAAGTTATTTTTTTAATTATATTTTATTTATATATATAATAGAAACAATGTTGAAATTACAAGATCTTAAACCGTCTTCTGATTGAATATTAGAAGATTCAGATGAGTTTTTAACAAGACAATGCAAGGATGTTTCCTTTCCATTATCGGCTAAAGATTCTCAATTGGTTAACCGCATGGTTAGTTATATTGATGCTTGTTACGAAAACAGATATGATCAATACAAAATTCGTTGTGGTATTGCCGTTGCTGCACCACAAGTTGGCTGCGACAAGAAGATAATATATCTTCATTTCCATGATGGAAAAGAAGAAATAAGATATCTTTTAGCTAATCCAGAAATAGTTGCAACAAGCGTTGCTTGCTGTTACTTACGTGAAGGCGAAGGCTGCTTATCAGTAATCAAAAGTCACCCAGATCATGTTAAAAGATTTAACAAGATTAGAGTAAAAGCAATAGATATGCTTAATGATAATAAAGAGATTACTATTAATGCTGAAGCATTGACTGCTATCTGTCTTCAACATGAGATTGATCACTTGTCAGGTATTTTGTTTTACCATCGAATAGACAAAAAACACAAATTTCTTGACGATGACTCTTCTTTAATAGCATATTAAATATAGGAGGCTATTATGCCAAACACAAATAAAAAACCAACTACTATATTTGCCTTAGGCGGTATAGAAGAAATTGGCAAGAATATGTACATTGTCGAATACGACGATGAACTATTCATCATTGATTGTGGTAATAAATTTAGCGATGAAAACGAATTACCAGGTGTTACATCCGTAATTTGTCCATTTGATTACGTAGTAAAAAATCAAGATCGTATCAAAGGTTTAATTATTACTCACGCTCACGAAGACCACATCGGTGGTGTTCCGTTTTTACTAAAAACAGTAAAGGTTCCAGTTGTATATGGAAGTTTGCTTGTTCAAAACATTTTAAAAAGGAAACTAAAGGAACACCCAGATGCTAAACTAGAGAAATTTGTTGAAATCAAAGATGATTTAACAATTGAGTCAAAACATTTCAAAATTGATTTCTTCCGTGTTTGTCACTCAATCCCTCTATGTTTCGGTATTTGTTTACAAACACCTAACGGTAATGTTGTAACATGTGGTGACTTTAGATTTGACTTCTGCAACAAAATGGAACAAACTAACATTCACAAAATCTGTGAAGTGGCAAGAAGAGGAATCGATGTTATGCTTTGTGAAACAACCAATGCTGAACAAACTGGTTTCTCTACATCTGAAAAATATGTTCTTGAAGAGGCACGTAGACAAATTTCTAAAGCACCAGGTAGAGTTTTCATTACTACCTTTGCTTCTAACCTACGTAGAATTCAAAACATTATTGAAATTGCTATTAATTTAAATAGACGTATTTGTATTATCGGTAAAACAATGGATGACAATATCAGAACGTCAATTAACACTGGTTTACTTAAAACATTTAAAACTGACTTTGTTGAACCAGCTGATATCAAAAATACACCAGATCAAGAATTAGTTATTATTTTAACTGGTTCGCAAGGCGAACCTACAGCTGCTTTAAGTATGATGACTGCAGGTAAATATCCACATCTAGTTTTAAAACCTAGTGATACTATGTTATTCAGTTCTAATCCAATTCCTGGAAACTATGCTCAAGTTGAAGAACTTGTTAACAAGTTATATAGATGTGGAGTTAAAGTTGTCCAAAACTCACCTTCATGTAGATTGCACACTTCAGGTCACGCAACACAAACTGAATTACAATTAATGGTTAAATTAGTTGCACCTAAATACATTATTCCAATCCATGGTGAGTATAAAATGTTATCAGCCATGGAAAACAATGTTGAATTCTTGGGTATTGAACCAGAAAGATATATTCAATTGTCCAATGGACAAAAAGTTCATTTAATTAATCATGAACTAAATGTAACTGATGAATTTGTTGATACTAAAGAAGTATATGTTGATGGAAAGAAAATTAATGAAGACAACTCAAAAGTTTTAGGAGCAAGAAGAATCCTAGGAACTGATGGTGTTTTCAATGCAACAATAGTAATTGACCGTAAAGCAAAGAAGATAATTGGGCTACCAGTTTTAATTACTCGTGGTTGTTTCTATGCAAACGCAAGTGTGGGCTTAATCAAAAAGATTTGTTATTCAATAAAAGAAAATATTGAAAAGGAAATGCAACAATCTAAGACGCCAATTACCAATTTGACTATTAGAAAGATTGCTGAAAACACAATTACATTCTTCATTTGAAAAAATAAAAATAAACGACCTTTGGTTAAAGCAACAGTATTTGATGAAAAAGTTGCATAAGAAAAAGGGGCTTTGCCTCTTTTTTATATTTCCATTTCTGTTCCAATAGCGTAATTTATTTTAACTTTCTCTTTTAGCGGAGGATACTTCTTCTCAATAAAATATGAAATTACAAATAATGCTGCCATTAATAAGGTAACACCAAGTACTACATAATTTACTAATGCATTAGCTTTATCAAAATCTGCAATCATTGATGTTGATGGTTCATAATGGAAATCATATATTGTTCCTTTAATAACATTATTAAAGACTGATGAACCACATACGCCTATAACCATCGCAGTGTTAAATAAACCGATTGGTGTTATTATCTTTATCTTTTTAAAATGTTTATTCATAATAATACCAATCAACACAGGATAAATTAGACCATATCCTAATCCATTTAGCATATTAGATCAGAAATATAAATGAACATTAATTATTCGCGTGTTGGTTGTTAGATATACCAATCAGACAGCAGCGCCTGCTGCAATTAATAATAGTTTACTCTTATCATGATGTTTTGATAGTATCAAACCAGCAACAACCGTTCCACCAAGTTGGCCAAAAGCAAACATACAAGATAAATATCCTTCAAAGAATTTAACTTCCTCAATTAAATCTTGAGGATAAATTGGATTTAGGTTTTGGGTGTGCTTTCATTGGCCAACTGCAATATATATCAATTGAGTGACCGAACTTGGTCCAGCTGTTGTTCATCTCACAAATAAGAAACAAACACCAACTAATAATATTAAGACTAACACAGCCCAATTATGTTTAGTTTTAATTGCTTCTTTGGATTGTTGCAAAGAAAACAAATTATTTCTTTCTTCTTTTATAAAGATAGCAAGAACAAAAGAAATAACAATGAACACTATAGCAAACAATCAAAGATATTTTAGATAGTCTAAATATATTGTTGTAGGGTATTCAAGACCTTGACCGTGTTCAGGAACAAGTCCACACAAAATTGCTTCCATACATGATGTTATAAATTCAGCAATTAGTGGTGGCAAAGCCAAAATGGAAACAGTAGTGAATACCTTACGGTGGTGTTCCTCATGACTAAACATCAGGTTAAATAATCCGATTCCTGATGCGCCAATTCCTGTACCGACCGATTGAATAATGTTAACAGCAAATGATGCTGGTCAAACAAACATTGGTCAAATTGTTAGTAACTGAATTCCTAAAGAAAGGAATAAAACATTCTTTCTTGATTTCATTTTATAACTGATAATATCAGTTAATGGTCTTCATAATAAACCAGCTAAACCATAAACGGTTAATGGCACTCAAAGCAATGATCCATAATCATAGTTTGGCTGGTGAATGTGTATTTGTCCAGTATATTCACGGCACATAAGTGGAGCCATTCAATAAAGAATAAACAGAACAAACAATAAAACTTTGTTTTTGCTACCAAGTTTAAGTTTTCACACAAATAAACATGTTCCACCAATAACTAGTGTCAACAATATACTATTTGTTATAAGTGCGACTTTTTCAACAAGTTCCATATAAAATTAATTATAAAAGAAAATAATCTATAATTTTTTTATGAAAAAAATTAAAGACAACAAAATAGCTTCATATATCATTATTGGTATTGTTATAGCTTTTATGTTCTTAGGAAGGTTTATTCCCATCCAAGGAATTGGCTGACAACCTCTTGGTTTAATTTTTGTTTTTGTTGGAACAATGATTCTATGAATGCTTTTTGGCCTTGTCTGACCAAGTTTGTTGTGTTTTGTTGCTTTAGGCTTCTTATCTTTCCCTGCTACTGAAACAAGTGCTGGTTGAAACTTTGGTAGTATCCTAGCTAGTTCTTTTGGTGACCAAACTTGAGTTTTCTTGTTGTTTACTTTTGTTTTAATGTTTGCATTAATTCAAACTCCAATCTTCAAGAGAATAGCTATTGCTTTTGTTAATAACAAACTAGCTAGAACAAATGGACGTTTGTTCTTCTTCCTTTTCATGCTAGGTGTTTTAGTTATTGGTTGCTTTACATCTCCAACAGTTTTGTTCGCTATTATGCTACCAATATTGAACGAAATATTCTTTCTGGCTAAAGTTAAAAAGGGTGATAAACTTGGAAAATACATGATGTTATGTATGTGTTTTACAATAGCGATTAGTTCGGGTATGACACCAATTGCTCACGTATTCTGTACTAGTGCTATTAGCGCCGCAGAAAAAATTCTGAAATACGAGCTCAATTTCTCTATATTGAAGTATTGTGCATTTGCTATACCGCTTGGATTAGTTGCATTTGGCATAATGATCGGAACATTTTTGCTAATTATTAAGAAACAAGATGTCGTATGTTTAACAGACGTTAATATTAGTTCTATCAAAAAATCTATGCCAGCAATGGATGCACAAGAAATCATTTCAATAATTGTATTTTCAATAGTGATTATTTTGTGAGTTTTACCGGAACTATTAGAAACTGCAGCCCCATCATTCTATGATATTATGCATAACACGCTCGGAATCGCGATTCCTCCAATGATTGGTTGTACAATTTTGGCTATTATTCAATTTAAGAATAAACCTATTCTTGACATAACTGAAGCGTTCAAGAAAAATATTCCATGGTCTAGTTTGCTAGTTTGCGCTGCAGCATTAGCTCTTGGCGGTGCATTTAAACCAACCGGACTATTTGACTTTTTACAATCAGCATTTGAAAAAGGATTCTCTCATTTCCCTGGTATTGCCTTGCTAATTGTCCTTGTTGTTTGAACATTAGTTGAAACAAATTTTTCTTCAAATTTAGTAACAGCATCATTAGTTGGTGCTCTTTCTGCTCTAATCTTGCCAAGCGTTCCTAGTCTTAATATTACAGCGGTTGTATGTGTTTTAGGTTGTTTGTCAGGCTTTGCATTTGCTACTCCTCCGGCTCATCCTAACACAGCTCTAATGGTCGATAGCGGCTATGTCAATTCAAAGCAAGCATTAGGTTTTGGAATGATGACTGCTGGTTATAGCGCTATTGCTGCGCTTTTAGTTGGTTATCCAATTGCTATGGCAATTTTCAAATAGGTGGTATATATGAACAAATTACAACAATATAGAAAACAAATCGATTTAATCGATGAGCAAATAATTAAATTATTTGAGAAAAGAATGAACGTTATCAGTTTAGTTTCAAAATACAAAGCTAATAACGATGTTGCTGTTGCTGACAAGAACCGCGAAAAGAAAATGCTTGCAGCAAATCTTAAAAAAATTAAAAATAAAAAATATAAGAAATATTATCACTTTGTTCTTGAAGGTTTCTTAAACGCTAGCAAGAACATGCAAAGAGACAAAAAAAATAGCTAAAGCTATTTTTTTTGTTTGTAATATTAAATTTTTTCTATCCTAAGTGTTGTCTTGTTTCTTTGCCAAATTAAAGCTTGTTTGTAATCTTTGTAAGTTAATTTAATAAGTAAATCATTTAAGAATGGGTATCCTAAAAAGAATATAGCGGCAGATCAGAAAACCAAAGAGACTTGTCAATTGACAAAACTATTTCCCTCTCTAACCATTACGAAACCAAACGAGTTAGCATCGGTGCCAGTTGAATTAAGAATTACCTGTGTGCTAAATTGTCATAACACACAATATGCAAATGCAAAATAGCATCCTATTACAGCAACGATTCCAAACGGAACAAAGAATTTAACTTTGTTAACTTGCACTTTGTTTGTTTTACGATTAATCAATCCGCCTAAAACTGTTGTTCCATAAACACCAAAGTAAAATAATACTGCTAATGTGCTGAATCCATCATATATATTGCTTGTATTTAAAATACAAGAAGGAATAGCTACAGCTACAAAAATTAAAGCAATGAAAATTGAATAAATTAATAATCCACCTAAATTGCTATTGTGTTTTGCAGAAATTTTTTTGTGCTCACTTATAACCAAAAATTGTTTTTTCATCAACAAGAGCCTGAGTTGCTCTTGTTCCAGCCATTGAGTAGGAGTTGATAACTCCTAGTGTGGCAGTAACAATAGATACCGAAAGTATACAAACACACACTATGTAACCAGCTTGACTTCCACAGTGGTCAAGAATAGCAACCTTTAATAATGTATATGGGTTACCTGTTCCAATTGTTATACAAGCAATAGTTATTAGTGCTTGTAATGAAGCAGCAATAATCATTGATATAACAATTAATAGGGGAACAGTTTTTTGAGGGTCATCAACTCTCTTAGAAACATTTCCAATAACTAGGAAAGAATCAAACGCAAATAATATTGCAGGAATTGATTTAAATACTCCCGTGATGTCAAACGGACCAACATTATCATATTGTGCTTGTCATGATTCGGTTGTTACGTTGGTAACATATTGGCCTTGTCACATACCCTTTCCAATTAGAATACCAACAATTAAACCAATAAACATAATCATGAAAATTGGAATAAGTTTGATGAATGTTGCGCCTCTAGCAACAACCGCTCCAAACTTATTAGAAAAATAATTTGCGGCCATAAATATGACGATTAGAGCAACAGCAACAGACATTACTAGTAATGTTGTATATTGTGATGGAATTCCTAATAAACTAGCGTCGAATTCTTGTGCGAAAGGATCTTTCCCACCTGGAAACGCTGAAAAGAATACTTGAAAAATAGCTATAGCAGCAAATGTTGCCATAGCAACATATTTAGCAGGAAAATAAAATGTTGATTGTGTTAGCGAAACATGTCGGCCAAAATTATAACCAACCATTTTTTCTGACCAGCCAGCCAAACCAGCATCAGGATTTTTTAAACCCTTAGCTGTTACAATCTCTGAAAAACTAAAAGCAGTAAATAGAGCAATAATTATTGTTATTACTCAGCTTAATAAAACACCTCAAGGGTTATTGCCATTATTTTTAAAGACAGAACCGTTTTTAAAAAATATGCCTACACCCATAACAGCAGCAATAATTATGCTAATAGAACCTATTAGACCTATTTTTTCCAGCAGTTTTTTTAGAAACCGAAGTTGTTGCCATAATTTATTTTCAACGTAGTTCAAGCAAAATATTTTGCATTTACATTTACATATTATAAAAAAATATGCATTTTATATTTAATCTATTAAATATTGAACATAAAACAGGTTTATATTTATTACTCGAATTTCGCTATACAGCCAATTAATTATTTATAATTAATTTATGAAAATCTGTGTCACTGGACAACCTTGCAGCGGTAAATCAACAGCTATGTCTTACATCAAACAAGCTGACTACCACACATTTGTAGCTGACGAGTATGTTCATGCTATTTACAAGAAAAATAAACCCGGATATAACGCTATTAAGCGTAATTTTGGTACAAAATATGTCAACAGCAAAGAAGTTGATCGAAAAGCTCTTGGTGCTTTAGTCTTTAAAAACAAAAAAGCACTTGAAAAACTAAATAAATTGATGAATCCTATCATCGCAAACAAGATAAAATCACTTAACAAAAAATATGACTGATATATTGAGCTAGCAACATACATATTTTACCCACAAGATTTTGCTAATTTATTCGATAAAATTATTTTGATTTTTTCATCAGCAAATTGGAAGAAAGATTATCAAAACAAAAAATTTTCTTACTTAAAAAAGATTCCCACATTCTTTGTGGAAAAGTCAAGTGACAGAAAAAACTCTATATTACATATAGAAGAGAAAATAAATCGAAAATCCAAAATTAATGTGGATATCTTTGTAGATAACTCTAAAAATAAAATTTATTTGAAAAAAAATATTTTAAAAATTTGTAAGAATATTAACCAACTTATCATAATGTAATTACATTTAAGAAATTGATTACTTAAATCGTTACTAAATTTACTTAAAGAAAGGATACGGAATACAAATGTTTAATAGTTTTTTCTTTACCGTAAAAAAAGTAAACGAATTTAAGCTAAACATTAACGCCTTGTATGATTTATACCTTCCAGTAGTAGGCCAAACTGCTACAAGTTTTTACGTTGCTTTGTCAAATATGGCAGAGAACAACAAAGATAACTCTTTGACTTTTAGTTCTAACAATATTTGCAAGCAATTAAATGTTAGTAACGAAGAATTATCTATTGCAAAAGATAGACTAGAAGCTATCGGATTGCTATCTACATACATTTCAACAAACAATAATAAAGATAACATCTTTATATTTGTGGTTAAACCAGCAAAATCTTATCAAGAGTTCGTTTCTAATCCTAAACTTAAAACATTACTAATGAATAAGATTGACCAAGCTGGCATTGAATATCTTGAATACAAGAATGCTCCTGAATCACAATTGCTTGATGCAATTGAAATTACAAGAACATTTGATCAAGTATTTAATGGCGAAGAGCTAAAGAAAGTTCACACACTAGATTTTACTAAGCTATACGAAAACATTCAAAAAACAACTTCTTTGCCTTTAATTATCGACGATAATTGCAAAAGTATTATTCAAGATGTTTACGATAAATACCAAATCTCTTTAAAAGATATTGAGTTTATCATTTACGATTCTATTAATGATATGGACGGTTTCAATAAAATTAATCCAAATCTATTAATACAAAACTTCAACAAACTAATAAACAAGCAAGTTGTTGCTCCAATTCAATCAGTAAATAGAGATTTTAGATTGTTCACAACGGGTTTAGACAAAGAAATGGAAGACAAGATCTATTTAGATTACACTATGTGTAACTCTGAATTATATTTATCAATTATTTTCAAAAGATCTTTAACATCTGATGAAAAACAATTGATTCACACCTTAAGATCTAAATTCCACATTAACGATGAAATAATTAATGCACTAGTTGATTTCAGTTTGAATAAAACAAACGGTCAACTAAACAAAAAGTACATCTGTAAAGCTGCAGCTACAGTTAACGGTTTAGGTTTAGCTAATGCTAAACAAGTTGTCGCACATTTAAGAAACGCTAACAAAGACAACCGAAGTAAAATTGAAGATAAAGTGAGTCAATACTTTAATAAGGGATTCTAGAATATGGCAAAGAAGACAGAAAAAGACATATTTGATCAATATGAACCTTTTAAAGCTCTAAAGGCTACGCCAGAAGAGAGAAAACAATATAGAGATATGGCTGAAAAAATCTATATTGATGATTTAGCTTGTCTTGCTTTGCCATCTGATCAATGTACAAATAGCTCTTTTATTCATATGTGCCTAGTTAGAGACCAGGACACTGGAAAAATAGTAATCAAGTCGCGTTCTTGTAGTAAAAAGAGATTACAAGAAAATTACCTAGTTAGACAATTTAGCTCATCTAAATTAGGCTTAACTCTTTCTAAAAAACCAGATATTCCTATAACTGATGTTAGAGAAGAAAAGTTTAACCAAATCCTTAAGAATTCAATTAAGAATGATGAAATCATTGGTTTTTGTTTACAAGGACCTGTCGGTGTTGGTAAAACATACAAAATAATTAGTTACTGTAATGATATGATTATGAAAAATAATCGTACTGTTGCTTACTTGTTCCTTCCTGAAGCAGTTAGACAAATGAAAGATAATTTTTCATTAGATAACTTAAGTAACAAAAAATTGATTGATAGTTGCTGCTTTGCAGATATTCTAGTTCTAGATGATTTTGGTGCAGAATATACAAACGCTTGATTCTACCTAAATTTCTTATTGATAATTCTTAATTATCGTTGTGAACAAGAAAAACCAGTAATCGTTGTTTCTAATTTAAAAATGACTAAGCTTGTTCATGTGCTTAAGAAGAATCTAACTAGTAAAGAAGGATATCTTGACGCTGAAACAAAAGATATTATGATATCTAGATTGATCGACCGACTAGCAATGCTCGTAAATAATACTGAATATTGTTACGAAGGCAAAAGTAAACGATTAAATAAAAAATAAAAAGAATGACTCAGTCATTCTCTTTTTATTAATGGCAGGGATTGTAAGAATCGAACTCACATCAAAAGTTTTGGAGACTTCTGTTCTACCATTGAACTAAATCCCTATGGTTACCCGTATGGGATTTAAACCCATGATCTTCACATTGAGAGTGTGACGTGTTAATCGCTCCACTAACGGGCAGTAATATAACATTAATTATTATTAATGTTGTAACGACAAATACTAACTGGTTTGTTTGTCTTGTCGTCAAAATCAATTATAACCGAATTGAATTGATATTTTCCTTTAGCCGGTTCAAGATGAAAACGAGGAAGTTTATTTTGAAACATAGCAACAATCTCATCGGGTTTTGCACCAATAATAGATTCTTTTGCTCCACACATTCCAACATCAGTAATAAAGGCTGTGCCTTTATAAATCTTCTCATCTGCAGTTTGAACATGTGTATGAGTTCCTAATATTGCCGAAACCTTTCCAGCATAAGCGATCAATAGCGCGTTCTTTTCAGATGTTGTTTCGGCATGAAAGTCAACAATATGAATTTCATTTGGTTTAGAAATCTTAATGATTTCTTCCAACGCTAAAAATGGATTAGTTAGTGTTGCTCGTGTGGAGCATTGAGTTGACATTACATTAGTGACTCTTATCTTTCTCTTATTTGCATTAAAAACAATGGAACCAAAACCATGTTTTGCTTCTTTTGATTTAGGTGCTACATTCAATGGTCTAATTATTTTATCGTTCTTTGATAAAACATCATAAACTTCGGATGTATCCCATGTATGATTACCCATCGTAATTAAATCTACGCCGGCAGCTATTAAGTCGTTGTAATGATCTTGGCTTAAACTTCGACCATGCGTAGCATTTTCGGCATTAGCGATGGTAAAATCAATTTTTTCTTTTTTGATAATTTTTTGCAAATTTTCTGTGACAGCTAATCTGCCTGCTTTTGCAAAAATATCACCAATAAATAATATTTTCATTTATTTATTATAACCTAACTAACCACTCTCTTAATAGCGTTGTGAGACGCTTTAATTGTCTTCTTTCCGTGTGGTTTCTTAAATATAACTTCAATCATTTGTCCGTCTGTTGCCGTCACAACACCTGAACCAAAAACAGTATGAACAATGACATCACCAACTTTAAACTCTTCCGTGTTTGTATAGACTTTAGTAAGATCTATTGGTTCAATAAAAGGTTGTTTGTCTTTTCTTGAATCATATCAATCTAAATCTTTATCTGATACTTGTTTGGTATCTCTATAAGCATTTTTATATGATTTGATCTCTTTCAAGAACCTACTTGGTGCATAAGTGCGGTATCGACCAATACCATAACTTGTATCTCTAGTGCAAGTTATTATTAGATTATTAATTGCTCTTGTCATAGCAACATAAGCGATTCTTCGCTCTTCTTCTAAACCGCCAGTATCTAATAATGAATTTGGACTTGGAATTACTCCTTCGTTGAAATCGTAAATGAAAACAGTGTCATACTCTTTACCTTTAGCCATGTGAACAGTCATTAAATGAACGGCATGAGAATTATCAATTCTTGTTTTCTCTGCTGCTGTATACAAATTAATTTCATTGATGTAATCAATGATTGTTGCTTTTGGATTATTTCTAAAGAACTCAAGAATTGCTGCGGATAGTGCATCAATATTTTCTCTTCTATCCTCAACCTCTGTTTCGGTAGCCTCAAGATACTCAATGTATTTGATTTCTTTTAATATTATTGGAATGGCACTAGCAAAACCGGTTTGTTCAATCTTTGTTCTTAAAGATGAAATTAATTCAACAAAGTTTCTAACTTTGTTTTTTGTTGCATCAGAAATTGTATCAACTTCCTCAATTTGATATAAAGCATTTACAAATGTCATTTGATGTTTTGAAGCTCATGCGGAAATGTTATTAATTGAATCAATACCAATAGCTCTTCTTGGAACATTAATTATTCTAATAGCTGCTATATCATCTGGTCTAAATACCATTTTTAAATAAGAGACCAAATCTTTGATTTCTTTTCTAGCATAGAAATTTACTGATCCAAAAATGATATAAGGAATTTTGTTTTGAATCAATTTTTCTTCAATTAACTTAGAGCAATAGTTGGCTCGATAAAGAACAAGAATATCATTGTATTTCTTACCCTGCTTAACAAAGCTATTAATAGTGGAGCAAACAAAGTTTGCTTCATCATCTTTATAAGCGCCAACAAAAACGTTAACATCAGTAACTGTTTGATTAACCGGTTGAAGTTCATTTTTAAAATTGTTTCTGTTGTTATCGATTAAATGATTTGCACCAGTAAGAATACTAGGTGCTGAACGATAGTTCAAAAACAAGTTAATTGTCTTGGTGCCTTTGAAATGTTCAACAAAATCATCAAATATTTCTGGGTATGCACCTCTTCATGTGTAAATTGTTTGATTAGGGTCGCCAACAGCAAATACATTATTTTGAGGTGAAGTCAAAAATTTAATTATTTCAAATTGCTTGAAATTAGTATCTTGGAATTCATCAACAAGAATGTAGTCAAATTCTCGTTGTCATTTAAGTCTGATTTTTTCTTTTGTTTTTAACAAAAGATGTGCGAAATTTATTAAATCAGAAAAATCAAGTTGGTCAGCAGCTAGTAATCTTCTTTGATAAGTTTCGTAAATACTTTTAATTGCAAGAACATCTTTTTCATCAGGAACTTCAAACATTCTTACTAAATCGTACAAAGAATGATCAGAAAACTTGATATCGTCTAACTTAATCTCGCCAATTATTTTGGCAATCTTATTTGGTTGAACTTTTGTTTGCGCACTTAAGTCCTTAATTATTTGTTTAACTAGAGTAACTTGGTCATCCTCATCTATAATAGAAAAACTAGTATCTCAACCAAGACCAAGTTCGCCAATATCTTCTTTAAGAATTTTTAAACATGCAGAGTGGTACGTTCTAATTCATTGGGCAGTACATTTAGGAATCATTTTATTGATTCTTTGTTTCATCTCTTCGGCCGCTTTATTGGTGAAGGTTATAGCCAAAATTTTATTAGCATCGACACCAATGGCAGATATTAAATAAGCTATTCTGTGTGTTAACACAGATGTTTTTCCCGTTCCAGCTCCAGCGATAACAAGTACTGGTCCTTCTATCGTCGTTACTGCTTCTTTTTGATTTGCATTTAATTTAGATAAGTCCATTGTATTTATATATTACCAATTTCTTCTAGCGATTCTTGAGAAAGTTGACCAGGACCCAAAATCTTGTTTTTATCGCTTTCCTTTGGTTTAGAAAAAGTAGGATTATTATCGCCTTTATTTTTAAAATAAATGACAAGATTAGAAAATTTGTCGTGAAAAGCTGGTTTACCACTTTTAACAAAAATACCAATGATAATCGCAAATAACAACAATAATAAAGTTCCATAAAAAGCAGAGAAGGCAGTTCCAACATAATAACAAGCTTTATTAATGCCCTCTGGAACATTGGAAGCAAAAATCGAATTAACACCACTTATTAGCGAATCAATCAAGTTTTGATTATTCAAACCTGTAAGTGTTCATCCTAAAGCAAAGGACACAACAACAATTAGTTCCCAGATGAATAGTTCATGTTTAAATAAAGACCAACCAATTAGAGACGTACTGGTTTTGTAATAAGAAATATTTAGAATCTTCATTCCAATCGTTTTCTTTCAGAAAATTGGCAATACAAACATTAATCCAAAGAAAATGACGGCAACAGCGCTAACAAACAAACCATATCTCCAATTGTCGTGTAATACCAATTGCTTTTCTCATGAAAAGTTTGGATCCAGACAGAAAATTAAAAAACCCAAAGATAAAACAATTAAAGAAATAAGAGCAATGTCGATGACTTTTGCTCATATTCTTCTTCCTGGTTTAGCTAATGGAAATTTTGTTTTTGAACTATTTGTGTTTTGCATGTCCTTCACTTAATATTTTGTTACGCAACGCTCTTAAAACATACAAAAGTTTTGGCTTAAAATCTCTTAGATATCCAAGATATTGTTTATCATTCTTGTTTTTTTCTGAATGTAGCCAAACATTCTTATTTCATAGCGGAAAGCTTTGTTCCATAAAACTTTCAATTCTGTTCAAGATTCTTTTTTGGAAAAAAAGATTTGATTTATTTTTCTTGAAAACAGCATTAACAAAATTACTTAATAACGATACTACGCAAAGATATTCTATTTCTGCATAATGCTCAGCAAATCACTCATTTCCTAAGTTGTCAACACAAATTTGACATTGATCAAACAAATCCATAATATTAAATGAATATGTTGGTTTAGAAGCAGCGGTACATATTTGTTCCCCAATTGAATATCATTTAGGGTTGGCCATAGCAACTTTAATATAAAAGAGAGTTGGATATGTTTTAAACTTTTTTTGAACAATCTTATTCTCTTTCAAGAAACCTACTCTAATTAATTTATTGTTAAAAAATGTTAGTGGGCGATGACAAAAGTCATCAGATAAAGTGTTGATTGTTATATATTCATCTTTGAAATATGTGTTAGGAACACCAAAGAAACTAACAACATCTGCTTCTGGATGTTCATTAACAAATTTGTTAAGAGTGGCAACGAAGTTGGGCATCAAAACGATGTTTGAGTCAAACAAATAATGATATTTTGCTAAATTATTATTACGCTCAACATATTGATAAGTGTAAACATCACCTAAGTTTTCTGATAAGAAAACGTATTCAACTTTTTCAAAACCTCTAAAATCGAATTTTTTAAAAATGTCTTTCTCACTCGCTCCGCAACCATTAAAAACAAAAATCAAATGACAATTTTTGTCAGTTTGTCTAGATATAGCTTCAAGGGCTTTTGCCAATTCTCCGCTTTTTCTAACTATTGAAAAGATTAAGGTGATGTTAGCTTTTGTATTTTTTGTCATCTGGTACATCATCCTTTTTTTCTTGAGTTTTTTTAGCATCAGCACTTTTCTTATCAGAAAAAATGTCTCTAAGTTGACTTAAATCACCCATCGATCCCATAAGATCGTTAAGGTCAACACCTTTTAATAAATCACTTAAATTTGGACCTTTTGAACATGTCACAACGATTTCTTTACAAAAATCGTCAAAATTTAATGCCTTGCTTGGTGCAATCGGAGATTTCTTTGCTTGTTCTCACATCTTGCAAACGGCATCATATTCGTCTTGTGATAATTCAAATGTTATTCTTTTACTCATAGATTAACTATATTATATATAATAATCATAGATATTTTTTTATATAAAAAAATATAAAGTATTTATAGGAGTTAATTATGTTGGATATAAGCAAAATACGTAACGACATTGAAAAAGTTAAAAAATCTTTGGGTAGAAGAAACAAAGAATGATTAGCTAAGATTGATGAAGTTGCTGAGATCGACAAAAAATATCGTGAATTACTAACTAAAGTTGAGGAATTTGGTGCTAAAAGAAACACTATTTCTAAGAAAGTAAGCGAAGCTAAAGCTAAAAAAGATGAAGCCGCTGCTGCTGAACTTCAAAAAGAAGTAGCAAAAATGAAAAAAGATGCAGCTGATGCTGAAAAGAAAGCTGCAGACCTTGCTGCTAAATTAAAAGAAGCAATGCTAGTTATTCCGAACTTACCACACGAATCTGTTCCTACAGGAAAAGATGAAACTGATAACGTTGAAGTTCACAAATGAGGAACTCCAACTAAATTTGATTTCCCATTTAAATCTCACTGAGACCTTGCTGCTGCCAGTGGATTAGTAGATTTCGAGCGTGCAGTTAAATTAACTGGTACAAGATTCACATGTTATTGCAAATATGGTGCTAAATTGCTTAGAGCACTAATTCAATACACTCTTGACTCCAATACAGAAGCTGGTTTCCAAGAAATGTTACCAGCTGTTATTCTTAACTCTAATAGTTTAACAGGTACTGGACAACTTCCAAAATTCGAAGAAGACTTGTTTAAATTAACAAACGGTTATTATTTATCTCCTACAGCTGAAGTACAATTAACTAATTACTTTAGTGGTGAAATTGTTCCTGTTAAGAAACTACCAATTCGTTTCACAGCAAATACTTGCTGTTTTAGATCTGAAGCTGGTTCTGCTGGTAAAGATACAAAAGGTGTTATTAGACAACACCAATTCTATAAAACAGAAATGGTTATTTTGTCTAATCCAAATAATTCTTATGAACAACACGAATATATGACTAGACAAGCTGAAAAACTTCTAGGAGGATTAAATTTACCATATAGAAGAATTGTCCTTTGTACTGGTGATATGGGCTTTGGTTCATGCAAGACATATGACATCGAAGTGTGATTACCATCATACAACGCATATAAAGAAATTTCATCATGTTCTAACTGTGAAGATTTCCAAGCTAGAAGAATGATGCTTAGGTACAAAGATGCTGATGGCAAGAACAAATATGTTCACACATTAAACGGTTCTGGTCTAGCTATTGATAGACTTTGAGCTGCTGTTGTTGAAAATTATCAACAAAAAGATGGTTCAATTAAAGTTCCTGAACCATTACAAAAATACATGAACGGACTAAAAGTAATTCCACATGAAGACTGGAGAAAGTAGAAAAAACCGTAAAGGTTTGTTCATCACTTTCGAAGGTCCTGATGGATCTGGTAAATCATCTGTCATTAACCAAATCTACAGATATTTATTAAAAAAATATCCTAACAAGGTTGTCAGAACTAGAGAACCTGGTGGAACAAACAATCCAATTGCTGAAGATATAAGAAATATCATCCTAAACAAATTGGATTACAAAATTACCCCAATGACTGAGGCATTTTTGTTTGCTGCATCTAGGTCGCAACACATTCATGATTACATCATGCCTCATTTAGACAAGAACGACATCGTTTTATGTGATCGATTCGTTCACTCTTCTTTTATTTATCAAGGTGTTGCGCGTGGTTTGGGGCAAGAGCGCGTTAAGAAAATAAATGACTACGTCTTAGGCGGTCTTTGACCAGACTTAATTATTTTACTTTTAGTAAGACATTCAGTTGGTTTAAAAAGAATTACAGCAAACAACAAAAGAGAATTTAACCGTTTGGACCGCGAAGAATTGTCATTGCACCAAAAAGTTTATACAGGCTACAAGCAAATGGTTAAAAAATTCCCAAAGGGAATAGTCGTTATTAATGCTGAACAACCATTTGAAAAAGTTGTTGCCGATGTTAAGAAGGCAATCAATAAAAAATTAAAAACTTATGACAAATAAGTTGTTTTCTACAGATAAAATTCCTCAGGCACTGATCGTTAGACAGGCGCCCCTTTCTAACTTTAATCTTTTTTTAAAAGATTTTATGAAAGGAATAATTTGTTCTAAACACGGCTGTGGCGTTTGTGAGTGATGCAAAAAAATCGATGAAGGAAAATATTTCGATTTGTGTATCTACAACGGAAAAGAGATGAAAAAAAGCGAAGCAGTAGATTTAATGACAAGGTTTTCTTTACCAGGTATCGAAAAGTGTAATATAAGGATTTACGTCATTAAAAATATTGAGTACGCAAACAAATCTATTCTTAATAGTTTGTTAAAGTTTGTGGAAGAGCCACCAGCTGGTGTTTATGCTGTTTTTACAACTAAAAACTATGATGCCATCATTCCAACAATCAGAAGTAGATGTTTTTGTTTTTATTTAGAAAAAGATGAAAAGACTGTAAATAATTTTCTTAATAGTAAAGATATTTCCATGAACGAAAAAAATTTGATTAAGAAATGTTTCTATGAATTTGAAGATCTAAAAAATAACTTTGATAAAGTTATCAACTTTCTAGATTTAATCAAAAAATTAACAAGCTCAGACAGATTGGTTTATGCTAACCAAATTTTGTCCCTTTTTAGAAAGATGGAGTATTCTGACATTAATTTGTTTATGGAAATATGCAAAAATGCTTATCCATCAATTGCTAACAAAATAATTCAGTTGCAAGATAATTTAAATCTTAATTCACCAAGAGTATTGATTTATAATCAAATCTACGATTTATTGGGCGAGGTAAATAAGTAATGAAAACAATCATTGCATTGGCAACTGCTCCGCTAAATTGTGCAATCCACATCATTAGAATTTCTGGTGATGATGCTTTTAGTATTCTCAATAAAATCTGTTCACCAAAAATTACTAAAGTTGGATTTTCAATCCAACGCACAACAATTCTTGATAAAGATAAATCTGCAATTGATGATGTTTTGGTGATGAAGTATGTTAAACCAAAATCATACACAGGTGAAAACATTGTAGAAATTAACTGCCATGGTGGTTTATTTATTGCAAGCAAAATAATTGAGTTGCTTGTTGGAGCCGGTGCAACATATGCTAAGCGTGGGGAATTTACACAAAGAGCATTATTAAACGGAAAAATAAATTTAATCAATGCTCATGGAATAAATAACGCAATTAATGCAACAAACCTAACTTCCCTAAAACTAGCGCAAAATTCAGTCAACAATAAATTGACTAAAAAAATTAAAAGTTTTATCGAACAGCTTTTTAAACTTATCGGTACTATTGAAGTCAACATCGACTATCCAGAATACGATGGTGTTGATAATATAACAAATAAGGTACTAATAACTAAGTTATTGCAACTAAATAAAAAACTCAAGGAATTGTACGATTATTCACAGTTGTCATTTAAGTTAACTCGCGGGTTTAATATTGCTTTAGTTGGTGAGCCAAACGTCGGTAAATCTAGTTTGCTTAATAAACTATTAAACGAAAATAAAGCAATCGTTTCAAATATTCCTGGTACAACAAGAGATATTGTTGAAGGAAAAATTAATTACAAAGATTTAACATTCAATTTTGTTGATACCGCAGGTATCAGACCAAAAGCAAACGTTATTGAATCTCTTGGTATTAAGAAAACATACCAAGAGCTAGAAAAAGCAGATTTGATTATCTTTGTTCTTGATGCTTCGAAAGCAATTTCAAAAAACGAAAAAAACCTATTAAGTAAAATTAAAAACAAAAACTATTTAATAGTTTTAAACAAATCTGATCTTAAAAGAAGAAACAAGACTGATGGTTTGCTATTCAGTTGCAAAAAATCTAAAATCAGCGTTTTAATGGATAAAATCGTTAAGATTGTTCAAACAAAAGATCTAAATAGATCTGATATGTTTTATCTTCAATCAGCAGATCAAATTGGTTCGCTAAACAAAGCCATAACTGAAATTAATAAAGTTATAGCTATGGCAAAAAAGAAACAGCCTATCGATTTAATGGTTGAACATTTACACAGTTGCTATGATTCGTTAAATGAACTAATCGGAAATGGTGATTTAGACTTCCTTGACAAATTATTTGCAAACTTCTGTGTTGGAAAATAAAATAGGGTTAAACCCTATTTTTTATTGCAATTAGAGTAAGGGGCAGTAAAATAATCTCCAACCTTGAATTTACTATCTAATTCTACTATTCCCTTTTGTTGATTATCTATTCCTAATTCTTTATAGCTGCAAAGCATACCTTCTGATTTGTTTCCGAGCAATTGACCAGCACTAATTAATTTTCCATCTGGTAACATTGTTCCGTTTGTAGCACAAACGGTGATAAGACCTTCTCTGGCATTTGGTGCACCACAAACTATATCAAGCACTTTGTTACCAATATTTACTTTGCATTTATGTAAATGCGTTCCCGCAATTTCTTCACATTTTTCAATTTTTGCGACTTTGAACCCATTATCAAAATATTGAATTAAATCAACTTTAGAAAGCTCTTTAATTTTGCTAATTAAATTGTCTTGTGGAAAAAGTAAGCCTGTTGGAATCAAACTACTATCAATGTTTTTTGATGCGTTAGTCACATTTATAAATGCTACTTTTTCATCACAATAACCTATTGTTACATCGCCAACAGTTTTAATTACTGTGGGTGAATCAAATGATACATTAATAATTAATGTATCATTTAGGGTTTTGTTTTGGTAAAATATGTTTAGCATATTAATTAAATTATAAATAATTATGATAGGCTTAAATAATAAAAAAATTGGATTCATCGTTGATTCATCCTCAAACCTTAAAGATGGCCAATTCGATGACGTCAAAGTTGTTCCATTGGGTGTTTCTGTTCAAAACGGAACAGATGTTAAATCATTTAAAGATGGTATAGATTTTCATGAAAATGATTTAACTGCTGCCCTAAATAATAAAACCTCTATAGTCAAAACATCACAAGCATCTATGCCTGATATGTTTAAATACGCACAGGAGATGTGTTCTAAATACGATGTTGTGTTTGTTTTCCCAATTCATAAGAACCTTTCAGGTAATTTAAACTCTTGAAAGATGGTAAGGGATGACTTTCCTAATTTAAATATTGTTATGTCTTGTGACATTGGTTATAGTTTCGCTTGAACTATTGACGAAGTCAAACAATACCTTAAATCAAACGAACCTACCGAAGCAAACGTTCAAAAATTTATTGACGAACAAGTGCTTCCGCATAGAGTTGGTTTCCTAATGGTAGAAGATCTGGAACAACTTAAAAAGGGTGGAAGAGTTAGCGCTGCTAAAACATTTATAGCAAAACTATTTAGAATAAAACCAGTTATATTGTTTGATGATAATGGATTGACAAATTTTGATAAGGCAAAAGACTATGATGATCTTTTTGTTTTAACCGATAAGTATATAGCAAAGGAATATCCTGGTCAAAAAATTATTAGATCAATATTGTTTGTTCCATTCGATAACCAAGAAAAGAAAACAATGTTTATCAGTGCATATAAAAAACACTATTCAAACATTCCACAAACAACAGTGAACTTTCCAACGGTTGTTGTTAGCCACACAGGATTAAAACATGTTGCTATTTATGTAGAAATGAAAAAATAAAAACTAGGCAGTCCTAGTTTTTTTAAAAGTTAATTATTTCTTAGCGTTTTTCTTTTCAAGAATTTTAGCTTTACGAATCTCTACTTTTTCAAGGAATTCAATGTATTCTTTCTTGTTTGGCATAAACCAGTCAGCAGGCGTTGCAGATTGCGCATATGCGTTGCATTTCTTCGCTCACGCTTTTCTTCTGATTTCATTGTCTTTCTCTTTTTGAGCAGGCCAGAATCAATCAGGGGTGTTATCCTTGTCGTTGTATGTTTCTTGTTTTTGAGTTCAACGCATTTTTCTAAATTCTTGTCATTCAGAATCGTTGAACTTTTTTATTTGTTCTAAAGAGTATGTTAAGTTGTTTTTCATTTGCTACCTCTTATTTTTTTACATTTATGATTATATATATAGATATGGAGGATTACGAAAAGAATGAACGAAAATATTTCTTTACTTACTAACGTAAGTAATAATGAAACCGTTCCTGGATATACAGCTATTCTTGTGTGCTTATGAATAGCAGTTGCTGCCGGCATTATCATCGTTTTGTAAAAATGCGGACGTCTGCTATTTACCAGAAACACTTATCAATTAAGATGGTGCCTATTGTGTGCATCATTAACAATGTTTGTTAGTATCTTATTGATATCTGTGTTCGCATACATAAAGAGTTATGCGGGTATACCAGTTGAAATGTGGGCCGGTCTAATGACTATCGGTTGCGTGGGCATACTTTATACATTGATTGGATGCATCATAAAGCTAGTTAACCACTCAAAAGCAAAACAATACAACGTCTCTGAAAGAGTATGGTGTAAATGACAACAAGATATTCGTTTTGTTAAGAAAATGGCAGCTATAGCTTGTGTAAAAGGTTTGCATAAAATAACAAGCCGCATGACATTAAGACAAAAATCATATTTCTATAGGAGACTAATATCTACTGCTGCTTTGCTAAGACGTATTAAGTTGGAATTAAAAGTAGCTAAAAAAGATTTACTAAGTCAAATAGATGAAATGATTAAGAATCTTAAAGAAAGCAACTTCTCCTCAGAACAAACAAAAGAGGAAGAATAGAAAAAGAGGCAATGCCTCTTTTTTTATCGCGAACTATCGAAGAAGTTCATATCGTCATCACTTAAATTAAAGTTTGCATCTTCGATAGGTGGTAAATCTTTAATTGATTTAATTCCAAATAATTCAAAGAATTTTTGAGTTACTTCATACAAATATGGATTACCTGGTGTGTCCGCTTTGCCAGTATTGGCAATTAAACCAAGCTCGATAAGTCTATCAACTGCAAATGTTGGGTCAGTGTTTCTTATCTCTTCAATTTTTTGTCTAGTGCATGGTTGGTTGTAAGCAATTATTGCTAATGTTTCAAGCAATGCTGGAGTTAATGGATTACGAGTTTTAATATTAACCAATTTAGCTAAATATTCATGGTTGGATTCTTTTGTAAGCAAATAATATTTGTCGCCAAAAGCTTTGATACATAAACCACAATTTGGATCATTTGCCATTTCTGTTCCCATCTCTTTAAGTGTTTGCCTAATATCATTAATTGATATATCCAAAACTTTCTTGATTGATGATAATTCAATTCCTTCGGAACCTACAGTGTATAAAATTGATTGTATTATTGATTTATTGTTCATATTAACCCCTTATCACTTCGAAGAAGATTTCATCTTCAAAATCATCTTGTTTTAAAATTATTTGGCCATTCTTGGCAAGATCTAGTAAACAAACAAAGCATGTAACAAAATATTGAGTTGATACATATTTTTCATCAACAAGCTCAAAAAAATCTGTTAGTGTATATTTAGTAACACCAGGATATTTATCAAATATATCTTGAATTTCTTTTTCAACTTGTTCAGCCGAAACCTCTTGAACAACAATCTTGCGATTGTTGAAAATATTTAACTTTCATTTATCAAGAGCGTTTTGCATTGCTTTTTGTAGAGCAGCAAAATTTATTTGTTTTGGCATCACAAAAAGTTCTTTATTAATTTTTGTGTCCAAAATTTCTTCAACATCGTCTTGTTTCTTAGCGAACATCTTTCCACGCGTTTGAGAAAAAGCATTTAATTTAGGAACTAAATCTCTATACCTTTTATAAATTATTATTTGGTTTATTAATTTTTGTCGTTCTAAATCGATTTGGTTTTTTTCTTCATCAGTTAATTTAACAGTAAAACTAAGGATTGTTTTTGATTTAATCCAAACAAGCGTACTTGCAATTAACAAGTATTCGCTTGCTTCATTAATCTCAATGTTTTTTTGCCCGTAGACAAACTTGAGATATTGATCAGCAATGGCAACAAGGTTGATATTTTCAATATCCATCTTGTTTTCCCTAACCAATGTTAGTAGCAAATCAAGTGGTCCATCAAAATCTGATAGCTTTAAATTCAATGCGTCCATTTTTAATTACCTATGTAGTTTGCTTGTTCTCTAACAAAATATCTTATTATTAGTTTATCGTATTCACGCAATGTTAGCAGAGAATAATCAGCAAAATTGATTGCATCAAAAATGCTAACATCTGTAGGTTCCAATTCATCTGTTGTGTAATCAATCAAGAAATCTCCAGCTTTAATAAAATATTCTAAAATTGTTTTGTCTGTACAAAGAATATACAAGTCGTCTTTTGAATTTTTAAATGTAGAAATTATTTCTTTAACATTACCGTTTTCAATAACGTTAGGAATAGGTTTTGATTGCTTGTTGTGTGAACGAAATAAAACATTTGTCCTATTAGGAATAGCCGTTTCATTCAAAAGCTTAAAAATATCAGTAGATAACAAAACCGTTTTATATTTTGTAAGCTCTAGAACTGATTCCCAAAAATCCGACTTCAAATGTTTTGTTTGATTGAGTGTTGATATTTGTTTAAGTTTGTTATGTGCTGTTACCAAATAAATCATTACTTACTCTTTTCTTCTATCGATTTCTTTAATTCGTTGTACTTATCAATGACTTTGTCTTGCAACGAAGCCATCATTGGTTCTTTCTTAGTTGTTATGAAGTTGTTAGGTTGAATTGGTTTCAACGAAGTTATACGAACTATTTTTTTATTAAAAAGTTTACGCTTTTTGTCAGTTCCATAAAGAACAAGTGGACAAATGGAAATGAAATTTTCATATGCAACCTTTAAAACGGTTGGTTTGAATTCCTTGAATTCATCTCCAACAACCCTTGTTCCTTCTGGAAAGACCATTATGCTCATTCCCTTTTTAATATTTTCTGTTTCTTTAAGATAGCAAGCATAAATGCTTCTACCATCATCACGTTTAATAAATATTCCATCCATTAGTTGAATAACAACACGAGTTACTCAAGCTTTTGATAACTCGTATTTGCAAACAAATGATATACCACCTAATTTTCCAGCTTCGTATAACACTTTGAAAATAACCATAGGATCAGTATTATCCTTGTGGTTAGCAATGTATAACATTTGCTTTGTCGGAAGGGTGTCAATGTTCTCGGCGTGTATTTCAAATCTTTTTAAATAAAGAAACTTACTAAACAACTTATAAACCGTTTTTAATCGTTGTTCTAATGAATAGTTAGCTGGATCTTTAAGATACCTACGTGCTTTTCTTTTAGCAATCAAAGCACCAAATAACATAGCTATACCAACTCATGGAAAAGATAAAACGAACCCAATCGACTTGAAAAACTTTTTCATTATTGTGTTCTTTGCCTTGTATTATTTGAATTTTCTTCTTTGTGCTTGTTTAGATTTTTCCATTCTTTTAAGACCTGGTCTTAAATAGTAGGTGTGAGCTTGTGCAGCTCTACGAGTTTCAGCAGATATTCTACTGAATTTCTTCATAGCGTCATTTAAATCGCCATCTTTTACAATTACTTTTTGCATAAATTCACCACCTTTCTGGAAATATTTATATATTATATTATTTTAATAAGTAATAAATAAAAAGGTCAACATCACATTTTATTCTTGTTGTCAGGAATTGTTCGCTCGATTGATCAATTTCTTTACTTCTCTATCGCATAAACAAACGATTCCAAACAAACACGATGATTCCAACGGAATCTTAACTGCTTCCACGCAAATTCTTGGAACCAAGTAAAATATTGATCCATATTTTAAATATTGCTCAGGAAGAGATTTATCAATAAATTTTAAATATTCAACTGTGGTTATTGGTCCAAGAGCTATAGAAAATATCAGCATAGAAACTATAACCAAACAGCTAGCATAAATAAAATTAATCATTAGATAATGACTGTTATTATTTTTTTTCTTTGCTAATGTAAAGCCGGTTATTACTTCATAAACAACTAATAACAGTATTGTTCCCGATAATACAATTCATTTATAAACTTGATAAAATTTTTCATATTCTGGATCAAGATCACGATATGGATGTGATGGATCTAACCAGTAGATCAATGCAAATGATGAAATAATTGCAAAACCAATAACCATTACTTGATTGATAATGATGTCAATTGTTATTTTATTGGTTTGAGAACTTTTTCTAATTCTACATACTGAACCAACCAAACCAGATAACAAACCAATGATTGGCTCTTGGATAGCATACATCCAAAACCAAATACCACCTCCAGGTAGTAAAAAACTAATTGTATCAGTGATTGCTCCAAACACTAGGCCAACAATTGGTCCAAAATACCAACCAATTACCATTAATGGTAATCAAGCAAGAGAAATAGACAAGGAGAATGGGGCAATCCTAATCGTTAATAGTCCCAGCACGATTCTCAATGCAATTAAGATTGCAAGAAAAAATATTAATTGCAAAGTACGAAAAGATTTAATTGGTGAAAAAGGAAAGAAAAACTTCTTTACACTCAAATATGAGTCTTTCTTTTCGCCGTTATCAATCATTTGTTATTCTTTAATTTTGTCTAATGAAGATTTATCTTTCTTCTCGTCTGGTTTTTCAACCTTTACTGGTTTTTGCATCTCAACGCCAGAAGCAGGAGGCACATTGTTTGACTCAGCATTAAAAGAATCAATATATCCTTTTATTTTTGCTTCAATCTTTTCAGTGTCTGTTTTTGGATTATAAATGGCAGCAAGAACAAGAAATACAATATCTAAAATTGATAGACCACCAATGATAATTGGTAGAATTTTTAATGGTTGATCTCAGCTGTTGTCTTTTTGAGCAACAATGTTGCTGATTGAAAATAATACAAACATCGCAACAGCAACCATAATAAATTGCCATGGGAAAAAATACTTAGCGTTATCATTATTTTTAAATTTTCCAACAGCAGTTTTCATAACCATTCATAATGCGTATGAACCAAATAGAGCTACAATCAAACTGAAAATACCATCTGGTATTCCTTGTTGGCCAGATATAAAACTAAACACTGCCGAAACAAGAAACAAAATAGAAATTATCATTGTAATTATGATTGAAAATCATTTCACAATTGGTATGATTCTTGGTTTTGTTTTATATTGATAAAAAGTTCCAGCCTTCATATCATCAGAAAGCTTTTCGTAAGCTTTAGAAACAAGATAAGGATTTTGATATGGTGTTTCTCCTAAAATTGCACCGATACCGGATGCAAAAGCAAAATTTGAATTGATTCTTTGGTCATCATCAAATTGTGGTTTTGATCGTAAATCTATTTTTGGATCAGTTGGTGTAACTTTTTTTCCAGCAACTAAATCATCCAAGTTAACTCTAAACATGTTGTTACAGAACGTAACTAGATAATTGATTGAATCAATTAGATCTGTTTGATCATCATATTTAAAATCTTGATTAAGACGCAATGTTGTCTTAGATAGTGAATCAAATTTTTTAATTAAGGACTTTGCTTTTAATTTATCATCAACTTTTTCTTTTGGGAAAATTTTCTCGCAAGCGGCCAAGACATCCAATTCGTTTTGCAAAACTTGTTTGAAGTCTTGTCTATCAAAAAATCTAATAAATGGTGAACCATCACTAATTATTACGTTCAACCTGTTTGCGTGTTTGATGTATGAATCTTTTTCTAACTTTTGCATATTATTTAAATAATATTTTAATTAATTGAGTATACGGAATATTTTTTTCTTTTTTAACATTAATATCAAAATCGTACAATTCATTCAAAACCTTTTTCACCATAATTAAGCTTTTATCTCATGGCCTTAAATTGTTGTAGATATTTTGTTGTCAAAATGGCAAACCTAGGTTTGTTGTTATCAATTCGCTTGGTCATTTATTTAGTTTGGCAGTCAAAAACAATTTAATCTGCATTAGTTTGAGTGCAAAAATTGGAATAAAAGCTTGAATTGTAATATTTTTAGCAATTAAATCATTCAATCTTTGAATTGTTTGATCTTGATCGCCATTTAATCAAGAATCAATGATGTTAAAAACAGTCGCATCGCCAACATCAAATACAATTTTTTGCAATTCTTCAGAAGTGAATGATCCTTGACCAACAAGTTTTAACTTGAGTATCTCGTTTTTTATAAATTCGATGTTATCTGGCAATTGAGATACCAGCTCATCAATTTTTTTAGAATCCAGTTTAATTCCTGATTGTTCTAGGAGCTTGGTTACTACTGAGATCTTAGATTTTTTTGTAATGGATGTTGCTTTCTTTACATCAATTTTTAATTCAGTAAAAATTTTATTTTTAAGCGAAGCTGATTCATAGACTAGCGCAATGTTTTTGTCACAATTTTGTAATGCAGCTATATCTCTTTTTGTTTGTTTGTCTGCCAGTTTCCAACTATCGGCATTTAAAACAAAAACTTTGTGGATGTCCGCATCATCGAACAAACTTGTTTGGCAAAGTCTATCGGCAGCCTCCGTTGATAACAAACCACTTGGCAAATAAGAGACAACATTTTCGCTGTTGTCTACATATATATTCCAATAAATTGCATCTAAATTAGAACCGTAATATACCTTGAGCATTTTAATAATTATATCTTATTGTTCTTAACAATAAGATAAAACGCCTTGCTAGCAAAAACAAACGAACAATAATAAGCGCTTTTTGCTCATGATTTTCATACACCAGAATAGATGAAAACGTTGCTAAAACTTATATTTCCAACTACGGCGAACGATCCTATAGTTAATACTTTATGAACACCAGCTAAAAACGGCATCCAAGCAAAAAATAAAAAATATAAAAAAATAAATGCAAATGGGTAAGAAAAAATGAATGAATTTATAAAAGTTAAAATTGAAATTTTATTATTCATATCAATAATAAAAGGAATGGTGAAAATTCATGCAAATATATTAATCAACAATGTAACAATAATTTTGTTATTTAATTCCAAACCTATTACGAAGTAACTGCTTATGCAAACGATAAATGAGAGCATAAAACTATAATTTAAAAAACACGAAGGATTAAATAAACAAATAGTTAAACCGATTGCACCGAGTCTATCGTATCGTTCAATTTTATGTTTATAAAATAACGAACTAAAAATCAGTTTTATTAAGATTCTAAGACACGCATAAGAAAAAACCAACATGTATGTAAAAAATACAACAAATGAAATATTGATTCCTCTTGCTAGAATCTTTCGTTTCTTGAATATTCGACAAATTAGTCTTGTTATTAGAGAAATATGAAAACCGCCCGTGCCAATAAGCCAAACAATACCAAGATTAACAGTTTGGTTATAGAAAATTAAAGTTTCGGTTGATTTAATGTTAAATAACACTAATTTGATATAGGAAGCAACATCTGTGCTATATTTTGTATCTAAAAAATTAAGAATGTAATCTTTAAATTTAAAAGCTCCCACTGATTCTAGTTTATCTCTAATAAACTCAACTAAACTAAAACTAGGAATGAATATGATCAACAAAACGAATAACAAAATTATTCCTAAGTAAAAAACTGCTTGATACTGGTTTTGTTTGACTCTTCTAACTGCCAAAGGCAACAAAATTAAAAGCAAAAAGTATCAATAGTCTAAAACAATTCCTAGATAAAGAATTGCACACAAGCAAAAAACTGCAAACAATTGAAGGTTGCTATTAAATATGTGGTTTTGTTTGTGTTTAATACTTGACATTTTAATGCTTATAATGTTGATATGAGACAAACTCAATATGAAATTAATAAATCAATAGTCAAGGGAACTGTTATTTCCATTGCTAAAACATATGTTTTAGCATCTTTTGATGGCAACATTGGTATTTGCCACATTTCCAATGTCTCTGACTATTTAGTTAGAAATTTAAATACTTTTTTTAAATTAAATGAAACATATGATTTTTTGGTTATTGGTGACGATGGAATGGGACAAATCAGTTTGTCATTTAAGGATATTCATCCAAAATTTCTTAAAACGCACAAGAATGTCATCCCAACGCCATCTGGTTTTAAAACGCTAAAAGAAGATTTAGATCGGCGATTAAAACGCTTATAATTTTTTAATGCACCATTAGCTCAATTGGATTAGAGCGTTAGACTTCGGATCTAAAGGTTGTTGGTTCGACTCCAGTATGGTGCGCCATATTAAAATAAGGGAAACCTTATTTTTTTATTAGATATTCATATACATTCAAACTATCAACTATTATTTTTGATTGCAAATAGCTTTCAGTCTTTTCAACTATCTCTGGTAACGATATTAGATACATTTTAAAATCAGTTGAAGAGGAAACATATGTTATGTGACAATTAAAATATTGTTTTTCATACTCCATCCTAACATAATCGATTTGATTGTTTTCAATGTAAGATGAAGATTCATTTTCTATAGCAATATAACTATATGTTTTGTCAAATGCAATAACGGCCTGCGTACAAATATCAATCTTTAGGAAGTTCAACATTATTAATAAAATTCCTATGATAAAAAAGACTGATAACAGAGCTATTTTAATATTTTGTTTAACCATTCTCACCTCCAACAATAACAACTTTGTTGTTAGTTTTTATCTTATTAATTATTTGGTTTACTATTAACTTATCCTCCTTTTTAATGTAGTTATTTATGCGGTCAAGAAAAATGATTTTGCCTTTTTCTTCCAAAAGGCAGATTAAACTAATAATTAACTTGTGATAGAAACCGGGTGTTTGGTTGTCAACATCAATATTGAAATACTTTAAATATTGAGCATAACTCTGAGGACTTTTTGTTATATTTTCAACCAAAATACCAACATCAGCCATTGTCTTATCACTTATAACAATGAAATTATTAATTATCTCTTGATCCAAAACCACTTTCTTTCCACCAACCTCGACTTTTGTCGAGTTTTTGATAATATCAATAATAGGCAATGGTAATTTTTGTTTTTCCTTAATAGTGCTCACACAGATTTTCTTATCATCCAAGAAAAAAACCATTTCATCAAATTTATTGTTAATGGAAAGCGAGTTAGATTGAGAGGCATTGGCTACCGTTGTAAGATCCTTATATACTTGTCAATAAATATCAAATTCTAGCTTTTCTAGTGGATAGACTGTCAATCCATCAACAGAATTTTTAAATAAACCAAATGCTGATATTAAAAATGTTAGTCTTCCCAAGCTTAGTGTGTTGGTTTTAATAATAAGATAAGACATAAAACCTATTAAGCACACTTCTACAAAACTTTTTAGAGCTGATTTAAATAAACTCAAATTATTTTTGTAAGAAATAACGCTTGAGAAGTTTTTATAAAGACTGCTATAGTTATTTTTTATCTTTTTCAATAATGTGGTTACGTTTTGATGCCCACAATTCGTTCTCCAACGAATAAATTAAATTTTTATATAAATCCGCATTGGCGTTTTCGCTTCTGATTATTGGTAAATAAACTTCTTTCTTTTTTCTATATGAAAAAAGGAAAAATATAAATTCTACCAAAATATAGAACAAAACAAAAATTAGTAACCAATATCGAATTGATCCAATTATGCATATACAAGCAAAGCACAGAACTATGTTTGTTATAAACTTATTTATTTCAACAATTGTAAAGTTTGTTATGTTATGCACACATTGATCGACTTTGTATATTCAACTTTTATCAACTTTGTTTATAAAAGTAAGATTTTTGTTTCGCAAAGAGGAAAGTATTTTGCTAGTAAATAGCATGAAATACGCTTTCGTGTGGTGCGACATATAAATTTGCGAGACAAAAGAAAAAATATTGTTAATTAAATAAAGTAGGACAAATATAAAACAAATTGTTATCAAATTGTTTATTGAACTTTTATTGATTGCTAAATCAATGACATAATTCAAAAACGATGCGCTACCGACTGAAATTGCTAAAATAATCATTGATAGTAGCAAATTAAGTAATACAAATTTTAAGTCGATCATCAGCAAAGTTGTTGCCTTGCCAAAGGCTTTCTTATATAAATTATTTGGCTTGTTCTTAACAAGAATTACTATGTCTGCATAAAAACTTTTTAGTTGCTCGTATGTCATCTTTTTCATTTCGCTCGAGTAAGAATCATATATCTCTAAATATTTCTTCTTCTTCTTTTTAGCAACAACATAATGATTCTTATTGCATCCGGTTGCTAGCAGTAAAATAAAATAGTTATTAATTTTAATATTAATAAACTCTGAATATTTCACTTCATAGCTCTCGCATTCCAGACCTAATTTATTTCCCAATGTTTCCAGGTCAAATATCGATAAGCCATTATTTGATATATGGCACTTATTCAAAACCTGTTCTTTAACCACTTGTTCCTTATAGTAGTGGTTATGTATGCTAGCAAGGGCACACACCCCGCACTCTTGTTCATTGGTTTGCGTTACAATTTTTAATCCCATACTTATACTTTTGCAAAAAATAGGAAAATTTCCGAAAAAAAATAAAAATTTGTCGTCCGGCTTCATTTTATGCGGGCTTACGACAAATTTATTTTAACGAGATTCTGCTTAATGTTTCGCCAACAGGTTCTGTTATGACCAGATCCGCTCTAATGTTTCTTGCGGTAGCATCTTTGTTGATTAAAATTAGATTTTTGCCCCGAAAATAATCAACAAGCCCCGCTGCGGGATAGACAGTTAGACTAGTTCCGGCAACAATTAATGTGTCAGCATTTGCAACAGCGCCAACAGCGCCTTCGATTGTTGAATTATCTAGGCCTTCGTTGTATAAAACAACTTCTGGTTTAATAATACCGCCACAGGAACAACGCGGAATTTTGTTTTGCTTTTTAAAGTTCAACATATCTTTTGCATCAAAAAATTTATTGCATTTAATGCATCTGTTTTTATGCACTGTTCCATGTAGTTCAAAGACATTCTTGCTACCAGCAAGTTGATGTAGGCCATCAATGTTTTGTGTAACAATTGCTTTAACTTTTCCAAGTTTTTCTCATTTTGCTAATTGAATATGAGCAGCGTTTGGTTTAATTGATAAATCAATCATTTTATCAAAATAGAATTCATAGAATTCTTTTGTGTGTTCAAAAAAGGAATTATGAGACAAAATCATTTCTGGCGGATAAGCAAATTTTTGATTGTACAAACCATCTTTAGAACGGAAATCTGGAATACCGCTTTCCGTACTCACACCCGCACCACCAAAAAACACTATGTTTTTTGAGTCTTGTAAAATTTTTTGTAATTGTTCGATTTTGTCCATACTTCAATTATTATATTAACTTTGAAATAGATAATATTAACCCTTGTATTTTACTTATACTTATAAGTATGAGAGCATTAGGAATTGACTTTGGAGCAAAGACATTGGGTTTTGCTATCACTGATAGTAATAAAAAAATTGCTAGCAGTTTAGAACAATTTAGCTATGCTAAAAACGATCTAATGGCTTGTGTTAACAAAGTTAAAAAGATTTGTGATCAATTTAACAATGACATTGATGTCATTGTTTTGGGTTATCCGCTTTATCCCAGCGGTGACAAATCACCTACATGCTTAATTATTGATGAGTATAAAAAGTTACTAGAACAACATTTACCTGCAATAAGCGTTATTTTAGAAGACGAAAGATACACAACTGTACAAGCGACTGGACAGCTAAAGGATATTGGTCTTAAATCTTCTCAAATAAAAAAGATTAAAGATAAAATGTCTGCTGTAGTAATTTTGGACAGTTGGTTATCTAATGCAAAAATTTAAGGATTTTAATTTAAAAAACAACATTCCAATAATGAGAGACCAAACTATTGATACTTTGTATCACCAGTTTGATAATCTTTCTAATGCTAAAGTACTAGAAATTGGTACTGCTTATGGCTATTCAGCAATGTATTTATCAAAACACAAAAACATAAGCAAGATTGTTACTTTAGAAAAAGACACAGAAAGATTTGCTATTGCAAAGCAACAGCTTGCTGCTAACACCAAGGTATTATGCATCAATTGCTCAGCATTTGACTATCAAATTGACGACAAATACGATTGCATAATAATTGATGGTCCAAAAACCAATCAAGAAATGTTATTTAATAAATATTCACAATATTTATCTGACAATGGTTTTATTTTCATAGATAATTTGAATCTGTTCCAAAATACTAATAAAGAAATGACAAAAAACCAACTTAAATTAAAAACCAAAGTTGAAGCATTTAAACAATATATATCTAACTTAAAAGATTGAAAAGTTATGATTTATGAAATCGATGATGGCTTTGCCATAATAAGGAAGTAGTATGAAAATCTGAGTTAACGCTATCGATTTCAAGCATGCACAGAATCTTGTAGAAAACAAAGATGTTGACTTTGTTGTTGTTGGTATGCAAGATCAATTGTCAACAAGATTATCTTGTTGCCTTGGCATTAAAGATATTAAAAAGATTGTTTGTGATAAACTTGTTGTTAGTCTAAACAACATTTTTGTAGATGACCGATTGGCATTACTAGAAGCAATATTGAAACAACTAAAATCAATTGGCGTTAAAACAATTATTTTTACTGATTTTGCAGTTAAACAAATTTGCAATGAGATTAATTATCATCCATATTTTGTTTACAACTCAGAAACTTTAACAACAAACTATAGCCAGTTGCCTTTCTTATTAGAGAAGGGTATAAATGAGGTTGTTTTACCAAGAGAATTGTTTTGGAATGAAATTAAAGAATTTGCAAATAATAAAGGCAAAATGTCAATTCAAATTCAGGCCGAAGGCTATGGATTGATGATGCATTCAAAATGAAACCTATTAACTAATTTTAAAGATCAATTTGGTATTGATAAAAACTTAACAAATAAAAAACTTTATTTGAATGAACAAACAAGACAATTGCCAAACGTTATTATCGAAGATAATACTGGAACGCATATGTTCACAGGATATAACGTTTCTGTTCTAGAATATTTTGACCAAATGATTGATTTAGGTATTGATTCAATTAATATCTTTTCGTTTCTACATGATCGTAAATGAGTTGATGAAACAATTGCTATTTATTGTGAGGCAATTAAAGCCGCTAAGCAAGGAACGTTTGCCAAGCACAAAGAAAACTTATTAAAAAGAATTGCAGCGATCAATAAAGTATCAACATGCGGATTCTTGGAACCAACCGTAGGTTTGTTACACCTTGAGAGAGAGGTTGACAATGAATAAAAGAGTTGAATTGTTAGCTCCTGCTGGTGACTTAGAAAGAGCAATATCTGCCATTAACTTTAATGCTAATGCTATTTATCTTGGTGGTAAAAAATATTCATTAAGAGCAAGAGCTAACAACTTTACAATAGATGAACTTGCTCAAGCAATAGATTATGCTCACAAGCATAATGCAAAAGCGTATCTTGTAACCAACATATTATGTCATAATAGCATGACTAAAGATTTTAAACAATATCTTGATGAATTAATCAGACTCAAGCCAGATGGTTTTATTTGTGCTGATCCGTTCATCATGAAAACAATCAGGGACAATTATCCAGAAGTAGAAATACATATTTCTACGCAACAATCAGTTTGCAATTCCAAGGCTGCAAAATGATTTGTTGATAACATTGGAGCTTCAAGAATTGTTACAGCTAGAGAAGTAGACTTCAAAAATTTAAAATCAATGATTCAAAAATTGAAGGGTGTCGTAGACATTGAGTATTTTATCCATGGGGCACTATGTGTAAGTTATTCGGGACGTTGTATGATGTCAAACAATTTTTCACTACGTGATGCAAATGTCGGTGGTTGTGCTCATAGTTGTAGATGAGACTGAGAACTTCTAGATGAAAAGGGAAATTTAATTTCTAATAAGTTTACAATGTCAACCAAAGACATTTGTCAGGTTTGCAACCTTGCAAAATTAATTGAAGCAGGTGTTTCAAGCTTTAAAATTGAGGGAAGAATAAAATCGTTGCACTACAACGCAACAGTTTGTAACAACTATTCTCATGCAATAAACGATTATTACGATAAAAAATTAAATTCAAAAAGGATTAAGATGTATGAACATGATCTTGATAAAGCTGCAAATAGAGAAACATCGTTTGCCTGATTCGATGGACAGCCAAGTCAAGAACAAATGCTCTATCGAGCAAACGAAAAGAAGCTTTCACAGAATTTTGCTTTTATTATTGACAAAAAAGTTGAAGGTGGATACCAAATAATCAGCAAAAACTTCTTTACGTGTGACGACACATTTGAGGTATTTGGTAAGAATCACGATTTGATTACTGATATAAAAATAAAGAAGATTATTGACGTTGAAACAAACAGTGAAACAGATCGGGTTAACAAACCGATGTACAAATATATTATTTCAACAACAACACCAAATCTTGAGCCTGGAGATATAGGAAGAATAAGTAAGTAGAACTTACTTATTTATGTATAATTAAAAAACTATGAAAATAACTCTTATATGTGATATTTTGGGCAAGGAAGACAATGGTACTACCATTGCTACTATGAATCTTGCTAAACACTTACAAAAGAATAACGAAGTTCGTATTTTGTGCTGTGACAAAACTAAAAAAGGTAAGCCGGGTTATTATGTTACAGACACAAAAAAATTTCCAAGTAGAATTGGAAAGTTTGTTGATTCAACTGGTTTTCAATTAGCGCGTGTTAATAAAAAGATTGTCAAGGAAGCGTGTGAAGGAGCGGATGTAATCCATTGCTTAGAACCGTTTGCTTTGTCGATTGCAGCTACCAAATATGCTAGAAGACATAATATACCTGTAACAGCTGCTGTTCACTTATTGCCTGAGCATTTGCTTTACTATTTACATATTAGATGGATTGTTCCATTGAACTGATCTATTTATAAATACTGATGAAATAAAATTTATAAACACGTTCAAGCAATTCACTATCCTACAGAGTTTGATCGTCAGCTTTTTACTCAAAAAAACAAGAAAGCAACTAAGAAGAAGACTTATGTTATATCAAATGGTATTTGTGAAAGTATCATAATCAAACAAGTAGATAAACCAAAAGAGATAGCTGATAAATTTATTATCCTTTGTGTTGGACGTTTTTCACCAGAAAAAGCTCAACCCGACTTAATTAAATCAATGCAATATTCAAAGTATGCAGATAAAATTCAATTAGTTTTTGCTGGCCAAGGTCAAAAAAAATTAAAATATGAGATACTAGCTAAAAAGTATGCAGTTAATAAACCAATCTTTCATCGATATACGCATGATGAACTTGTTGATGTCTATAATTATGCAGACATAGTTGTTCATCCTGCTACATTAGAAACTGAGGGAATTGCTGTTCTTGAAGCGATGAGATTAGGTAAGTTAGTATTGATATCTGATGCTAAAAAATCTGCACCAAAAACATTTGGTTTCGAAAAAGAATGCATTTTCAAGGCAAACAATCCTCGCTCACTTGCTGCAACTATCGACTATTGATTAGATCATCCAAACTTAATAAAAAAATATGGTCAAAATAACTTAAAAAGAACGAGTGATTTAGCGGCCAAAAATTGTTTAGAAAAAACTGAGCAAATGTTAAAGGATGCAGTTCAAAATGCAAATAAAAAATAATGGTTTACCATTATTTTTTAACTTTTGTTTTTCTAAACTTATAATCGGACTTAATCATATCGTTTAATCCGTATTTAACTTTTCAGCCAAGATTCTTATTTGCTAGCTTATTAGAAGTAATTAATTTAGCTGGATCGCCTGGTCGGTTAGCAAAGAAAGTATATTTTAAATTTTTGTCGATTAACTTTTGTGCAACTTTTACTACTTGTAAAACTGTATAACCAGAGTTAGAACCCAAACAATAGATTCCAAATTTATTTTTCTTTAGCTGCTTGATCGCGAGCAATGCAGCATTTGCTAAATCTTGGACATGAATATAGTCTCTTAAACATGTTCCATCTTTTGTTGGATACTTTTTCCCAAAAATTTTAACAGGTCTTTTGTGGATTATTGCGTCGTTGATGGCAGGAATCAATAATGTTGGTTTTTGTTTCATCATTCCGTATTTTCCTGACTTACTTGCTCCAGCAACATTAAAGAATCTAAAACTAATACAATTAGTTTTGTGAGCAAAGTGAGCGTCTTGCAATAATCTTTCACACATTAATTTACTTGCACCATATGGGTTGCAAGGTAATGTTGGTGAATTTTCATTAACAGGAACCTTCTTACAGTTTCCATATACAGCAGCTGAGCTAGCAAAGATAATGTTTTTAACATTATTTGCCTGCATCGCTTTAAGAACTGTTGCCATTCCTCCAACGTTTGTTAAATAATAATCGTTTGGATGAACGACAGATTCGGGAACAACTATTTTTGCAGCATAGAGAGCGACTACGTCGATTTTGTATTTTTTAAAAACCCTGTCAAGTAGTTTGTAATCTAACATTGAACCCTTAATAAAAGTTGCTTTTGGATGAACAAGTTTTTTAAAACCTGTTGATAAATCGTCAAAAACTATAACTTTGTAACCATTATCAATGAATGTTTCTGTTGCAACTGAACCGATAAATCCGGCTCCACCTATATTCAAAATTGTCATTATTTGCTCCTAATGTACTTAAGTACATCTTTATTAATTTCTGGATCATTTAAAGCAAAATCAATTGTTGCTTTAACCATTCCAAGTTTATTACCTAAATCATATCTTGTTCCTTTAAATTTACAAGCATAAACTTTTCCTTTTTCAGCTAGTATTTTCAAAGCATTGGTAATTTGAATTTCACCAGATTTATCTTTAGGAGTTTTTTCTATAGCCTTAAAGATGTCGGGAGTCAAAACGTATCTTCCTAAAATTGCACAATTACTTGGCGCCACATTTGGTTGTGGTTTTTCAACCAAATCCTTTACTGCAAACTCTTGTTTGCTAAGATCTGCTTTTTTAAATGGGCTAACTACACCATATTTATTAACTACTTTCATTTCAACTGGTTGGACACCAACAACAGAGCATTTAGTCTTGTTGTATGTATTAATACATTGTGATAAAGCTGTTTTACCTTTTGCTACTACAACATCATCACCTAGAAGAACGGCTATTGGTTGCCCTTTAGCAAAATTCTTTGCGCAACCAATTGCGTGGCCAAGACCAAGTTGTTTATCTTGATAAACATATTTGATATTAAGGATTTTGTTACTAGCTCTTACGCTTTTTAACAGCTCTAGTTTCTTCTTTGCCAATAATTGCTTTTCCAATTTTTGATTAACACTGAAGTGTTTTTTAATTTCTTCTTTGCCTTTCGAAATTATTATTAGCAAATCTTTAATACCAGAATTTGCTGCTTCTTCGACAATATATTGCAAAGTAGGGATATTAATGATTGGGAGCATTTCTTTAGGAATTGCTTTAGTAGCTGGCAGTAATCTCGTACCGAATCCGGCAGCCGGGATAACGGCCTTAGCAATCTTTGGCATATTTCTAACCTCCGAAAATAATATATATTATATAATAACATATATTCATAGAAAATTTTAGGCGAAATTATGAAAGAGTTACATGTAATTTATAACCCAATTTCTGGTAGAGGAACAGTTAAACAACAAGCTGATAAACTTAAACAATGAGCACAATCTCAAGATAATTTAAATCTGGTTATTCACGAGACCGAAAATGTTGGACATGCAACAGCAATTACGCGTGATTTGACATCTAGCAAGAAACCAGTAACTATTTTAGTTATGGGTGGTGATGGTTCTGTTAACGAAGTATTGAACGGTATCAATGATTTCGGAAACACCACAATTGGTATATTACCATTTGGTTCAGGAAATGACTTCTTCAAGTCATTAGGAATTAAAAATAGCGACATTACCTACCTAATTAACGAATATGCAAACAACACATATGTTAGAAAAGTTGACCATCTTTTAATTAACAATAAATATCGTTGTATGAACGCCGCAGGTCTTGGAATGTCTGCAGAAGTTGTTGCATATCGAAATTCAATGAAACACTTTAAACCAGCAACTCAATATAAAATCGCTACAATGGTTAGGGCTCTTGCTTGAAAAACATTAAAATTTGCCTATTCATATGATGGTAAACCAACAAAAGATGTTAAATCTATGTGATTCTGTATGACTAACGGCTCATATGTTGGTAGTGGCTTAGCGGTTGCTAAAGAAGCAAAGGTAGATGATGGTGAAATGACTGTTTCTTGCATTGAAAAATTTTGCCGTCTTAACACACTAAATGTTTTAACTAAAGTTAAATCTGGCAAAATCGCAAAAGTTAAAAAACGTTACGTATTCAACTGTAAAGAAATAAATATTGATGGTGAAAATCTAAACCTTGAATATGACGGAAACATAATTAAAGGCCTAAAACACATTAATGTTAAAACAATACCTGGAAAAATTAAGTTATTATCTGTAAAGAAAGGAAAATAAGTATGATAGCAAAATCTAAAATACCTACTCCCCATATTTCCGCATCTAAAAAACAAATAGCTAAACGTATTTTAATGCCTGGTGATCCAAAGCGTGCAAAATGGATTGCCCAAAAGTTCCTTAAAAACGCTAAATTGGTTAGCGATGTACGAAGTATGTCAGCATATACAGGTACATACAAAAATGTTCCTGTAACAGTTATGGCTCATGGTATGGGAATACCATCAATATTAATTTATACACACGAACTTTACGCATTTTATGGTGCTAAAGTTATTTACCGTATTGGTAGCTGTGGTTCAATTAATGCGTCAAAAGTAAAACTTGGTGACGTTGTTGTCGCATCAAGTTGTTACTCAGACATTCCTATTAATCCATGAACTTCAATTAAAACTGATGGTAAAAACATTTTCAAACCAACTAAATCGTCTCTTGATAACATTATCAAGACTGCAAAGAAATACAAAATTGATATTAAAGTTAAACCAGCTATATCTAGCACATTCTTTTATACAGATATGTCACATGCTAAACAAACAAAATTAACTGGTTCAACTATTTATGAAATGGAAGGTTTTGGTTTGTTCTTAGAAGCTAAAAGAAACAAAGTAAAAGCTGCTTGTTTACTTACAGTAAGTGATAATATGGATACTCATGCCGAGTTAACATCACTAGAAAGACAAACAACATTTGTTAACATGGCAAAATTGAGTCTAGAGGCAATAATTAAAGAAAAAGTTTAATATGGAACTAAATAAATACATTGATCATACTTTGTTAAAGGCTGATGCAGCAGAAGAAGACATAATTAAGCTTTGCAATGAAGCAAAGCAATATAATTTTGCTTCTGTTTGTATCAACCCTTACTATGTTCCTTTATGCGCTACACAGCTAAAAGGAACTGATGTTAAAGTATGTACAGTTATCGGTTTTCCTTTGGGCCAAATGACAACCCAAGCAAAAGTTGCTGAAGCAATTGATGCTGTAGCAAAAGGTGCTCAGGAAATTGATATGGTTTTAAATATCGCTGCTTTGAAGCAACATAAATTAGATTATGTTACTAATGAGATCAAGCAAATAAAAGATGCTTGTCATGAACGTAGTGCATTACTTAAAGTAATAATCGAAACTTGTTTGCTAGATCAACAAACAAAAATAGAAGCATGTCAATGTGTTTCTAAAGCTCAAGCTGATTTTATTAAGACATCAACAGGTTTTTCAACAGGTGGCGCAACCGTTGAAGATGTTGCTTTGATGAAAAAACATGTTGATCCAAAGGTAAAAATTAAAGCTGCTGGAGGCATAAGAAATAAAGCTGATGCTTTAGCAATGATTAATGCTGGCGCAAGCAGATTAGGAACAAGCAAAGGCGTTGCTCTTGTAGGCAAATAATATGAGAATTGTAGATATTATTCAAAAAAAAGTTAATAAAGAACGTTTTACTCAAGAAGATTTTGAAATAGTCATTGATAGTATCTTCAAGAACGAAACACCTGATTATTTAATCACAACATGATTAATGGCTATTTATATCAATGGACTTGATAAACAAGAAGCTTATTATTTAACTAAATCAATGTGGCAACATTCGGCCCACATTGATTTACGTGCTTATGGTAAACCGGTTGTTGATAAACACTCAACTGGTGGTGTTGGTGATAAAGTTAGTTTAATTTTGTTGCCTTTAGTTTCAAGTTTAGGAATTGCCGTAGCAAAAATTTCAGGACGTGGTCTTGGTTTTACTGGTGGAACAATTGATAAACTTGAATCTGTTGGTGTTAAAACTGATTTGAATAAAAAACAAATGATTGAACAATTGCACAAACACAAGATTTTCCTTTCAATGCAAACCGCTGATATTGCTCCAGTTGATAAAATCCTATATCACTTACGTGATGTTACTGGTACAGTTAGTGACTATGGTCTAATTGCCAGTTCAGTTCTATCAAAGAAATTCGCTATTCTAGGAACACATGTATTCCTAGATGTTAAATATGGCTCTGGTGCATTCTGTTCAACATATGCCGATGCTCAAAAATTAGTTAAGTTCATGAAGGCTATTGCCAAGAACATGAACAGAAAATTAACAATAGTTATTTCTGGTATGGACCAACCGCTGGGTCGAGCTATTGGTAACGCTATCGAAGTGTTTGAAGCTCATGATTTCTTATCAGGAAATGTTGATTTTACTCCTGATTTAAAGAATTTAATCTATAAACTTGCAGTAGTAATTTTGCAAAGCTACAACAAGAATCTTGATAAAAAAGCCGCATTCAACAAAGTTGACCAAGCTATTAAGTCTGGTAAAGCATTAGCTAAATTTTATGAATGAATATCTGCTCAAGGCGGTAATGTTGAATCTATTAAGAAAAAGAAATTTTTCCATCCAAAATACAAATACAACATTAAAGCAAAACACAACGGTTATTTATCGTTTGTTTCCAATGCAGCTGTTGGTATTTTATCAGCTAAGCTTGGTGCTGGAAGAATCCTCAAGACAGATAAAATTGACACACAGGCAGGCTTATGATTCCATCAAAAAGCCGGAAGCAAAGTTAAAGCTGGCGATGTTATTGTAACTTGTTATTCTTCCAAACCAATTAAAGCAAAGGAAATCGAAACAGAATTTGCAAGCTGCTGCAAGATAAGAAAAACAAAACCTTATGTTGCCCCAGTTGTAAGGAAAGTAATTAGCGATAAATAGTTGGCTTGGGCATTTTATGCCCAAACTAACCAGTAATTAGGAGACAATTATGAAAACGAACAAAAAAGTTGAACCTATTGAAAAACTAGATGCAACTAATCCACAAGATTGAATCAAATCAAAAAATGTTCCGACTAATTTTAAAACACAAATCGGTCGAATGTCAGAGCAAGAAAAAGCTAAAGCATTCGCTGGTGGTCAATTAGCATTTGGAACTGCTGGAATCAGAGCTAAAATGGGCCCTGGTCCACATTACATGAATACATTTGTTTATAAACAAATGATGATTGGATATTGCAAACATCTATTGGCAATATCAACCAAAAAACCTTCAATAATCATTGGTCACGACAACAGAATTGACTCTGATGTCTTTGCCAAGACTTGTGCTGATGTTGCAACAGCAATGGGTGTTAACGCATATTTAATGGAGAATAATAAATTATTACCTACTCCAATTCTTTCTTATGCTATTAGAAAATATGGTTTAGATGGTGGTGTTAATATAACAGCAAGCCACAATCCTAAAGAAGATAATGGTTTTAAAGCTTACAACAAATTAGGAGCACAAATTCTTCCTAATGAAGCAAAAGACATTATTGCTATGATGCCTCCATCAAGCGATATTCTTGATTTATCTGAATATATAAAAGCAAGACGTGTTGGTGAATATAGATATATACCATACGATGAATTAGTTGATTCATTCTTTGATGCTATTATTGAACAAGTAGTTATTGATAAACCATTCTTGTTACCTAAAGCACCAATTAAAAACTTCCCAATAGTATTTACTGGTTTCCATGGTACAACCACTGAATTAATGCCTAAACTATTAAAGCGTTTAGGATTTAAAAAAGTATATGTTTATCCTAAACATGCTAATATTTCTGGCAAATTTGAAGATTGTCCAATTTCTAACCCAGAAGATCCAAGAGCATTTGCTGGGGTAACAGATTATGCTCTTGACATGAAATCAACATTCATTATTGGTTGCGATCCTGATGGCGATCGAATGACTATCGGTGTTAAGAAAACAAATCGTTGAAGATTCTTAACAGGTAACGAATTAGGTATTGTTTTCAGTCACTATATCTTAACTAAAAAACAATTTGGTGATAAGATTCCTGTTATCTTTACAACATATGTATCAACAAATTATGTTGATAGAATTGCCAAAAAATATGGTGCCCAAATTTGAAGAACAAAAACTGGATTCAAATGATTAAGCAACAGAATTGATGGTATGGACCAAAGACACAAATTCATCTTAGGATTTGAAGAAGCTATTGGTTCTTTAACTCACACAGTATGTCGTGATAAAGATAGTTTCGGTGCAACAATTTTAGCTCTTGAAATTCAAAACAAAGGTAATGCTTACTTTGCTGACATTCATGACTACATCAATGATAAAATCTATGATGATTATGGTGCTACTCACCCACAAACATTCAGTTTCAAAATTGAATCTGATGATTGAAAAAGAGATGCTAAATTATTAATGAAACGAGCGTTGAATGTTGGTAAACTTAAACTTTTTGATTACAACATTGAAAAGGTTTGATTCCAAAAAGCTGGTGATTGTGCCGTTTGGAAACTTGATAAAGACTCATGAATTAAATTTAGAATTTCTGGTACTGAACCTAAATTTAAAGTTTACTTCAACTTTAATGATCAAATGGCTGGTCAATTAAAAGCAGCAGCTGTTATGAATATTGACATAATTAAAAAAGAAATATTGAAAGGTATCAAATACTCTAACTAGTATGCAACGCAAGAAATACATTCTTGGTAATTGAAAGTTAAACAAAAATTTAGCTGAGACAAGAAAATTCTTTTCTGTCTTTAATAATCGAATTGTAAACAATAAAAACATTGTTTATGGTTTTGGCCCAACATATTTGTGCTTAGGTTTAGCAACTAATCTTAAAAAGGGCCAAACGATAATAATGGCTCAAGATGTTAGTGATAAAATATCAGGTAGTTATACTGGTCAAACAAGTTGTTTGCAGTTAAAAGATTTTAAGATTAATTATGCCATAATTGGTCACTCAGAAGCAAGAAAATATTTAGGTTGTGATGACAATATTGTTAATGCAAAAGCATTAACATGTTTGGCAAATAAGATTACTCCTGTTATCTGTATTGGTGAGTCGCTTGCCCAATACAACAAAAATCAAACTAAACAAGTTTTGGCTAAACAACTAAGAACTATTTTCAAAGGTGTTAAAGATGCAAGCAAGTGCTTAATTGCCTATGAACCATTATGAGCAATTGATTCAGGTAAAACACCAACAACAAAAGAGATTTCATCTCTTTGTGGTTTTATTAGAAAAACTATCGCTCAATTATTTAACAAAACAATTGCTGATAAAACACCGATTTTGTATGGTGGATCAGTAAATGAAAAGAATGGATTAACAATAGTTACTTTGCCTAATGTCGATGGTGCATTAATTGGTGGAGTTAGTTTAGATCCAATTAAGTTTGCTCAAATTATTAAAGAAGTAGATAAATGAACAAAAAAGTAGGATTAATAATTTTAGACGGTTTAGGTTTTACAGACCAAAAAGAAGGCAACGCCTTCTTTCTTGCTAAGACTCCTACTATTGATTCATTATTAAAACAATACCCACACTGCACATTAAATGCTAGTCAATTGGCGGTTGGTTTGCCAAAAGGACAAATGGGCAATAGTGAGATTGGTCATTTGAATATTGGCGCCGGCAGGACAGTTCTAACCGATTTAGTCAAAATCAATTTTGATATTGAAAAGAATAAATATGCAAAGAACAAAAACCTTCTAGAAACAATCAACTCAGCTAAAGCTAAGAAAGTAAAATTCCATGTTATGGGATTGCTTTCAGATGGTGGCGTTCATTCACAATTAAGCCATATTTTAGCTACTTTAGAGCTTTGTGGAGTACTAAACGTACCAACTGTGGTTCATTGCTTCAGCGATGGTCGTGATACGCCTGTAAAGAATTTTAAACGCTATTTAGCCTATGTTCAATTAATCATTGCTAAATATAAAAACATCAAACTAGGAACAATTGGCGGTCGTTATTATGGAATGGACCGTAATAAAAATTGAGACAGAATTGAAAAAGCCCTTGATGCTTTGCAATGCAAAGGCCATAGTTTTGATGATGTTAATCAATATATTGACAGTTCATATAAGAATAATGTAACAGATGAATTTATTGCTCCCGCTTACAATAGTAAAGTTGATTGCAAACTAGAAAAGAACGATGTTGTCTTTATTGCCAACTTCCGTCCTGATCGGGTTAGACAAATCTGCCATTGTCTAAAACAAACAAAACTTTACGATAAACAATCTAAATTATGAGAATTAAATGTTACATTAGTAACAATGGTTAAATATGATGGCATTGATAGTGATATTATTCTTTATCCACCACAAGATTATGCCAACACACTTGGCAAAGTTATTGCTGATGCCAACCTTAAACAATTAAGGATAGCAGAAACTGAAAAATATGCTCATGTCACATTTTTCCTTGATGGTGGTAAGGAATTAACCTACCCTAACGAAGATAAAATTTTAATTCCTTCCCCATCAGTAGCAACCTACGATCTTAAACCAGAAATGTCAGCTTATGAAATAACTAATAAACTTATTGGTTGTATGGATAAGTATGACGTAGTTATTTGTAATTATGCTAACTGCGATATGGTTGGCCATACAGGTAAATTAGATGCAACCATTAAGGCGCTGCAAGCAGTTGATGCATGTTTAGCTAAAGTTTTAGCTAAAGCTAAACAAATAGGCATGACATTATTTATAACTGCTGATCATGGTAATTGTGATGATATGAGAAACAACAATACAACTCACACTTTAGCACCAGTTTTCTTCATTTGTAGCGACAAATCAATCTCACTACGTGATGGTAATTTAAATAATATTGCTCCAACAATCCTAAAGTATATGGGCATCAAAAAACCCAAAGAAATGGATAAAGATCCGTTATTTTAAAACCTTTGCCTTTTCATTACTTTAATATAAAATTCAAAGAATTTTATATTAAATAGCATTTTTTAACTTTTTTGCGAAAAAAGTAGATTTTTATATATACTTATATAACCATGTAAAAACAGGAACATTTTGTTCCTAATCTGTTTTACACGGTAGTAAGATCTTTGAAAACTAAATAGAATCCGTCAATTTTTTGAGAGTTTGATCCTGGC
>JAKSVS010000003.1 GCA_024407815.1 Mycoplasmoidaceae bacterium | reverse complement strand
AACAGACTGAAAATCTGTGTGTCCGTGGTTCAATTCCGCGATGAACCACCATTATGGTCAAGGGTTTTAGTAGAACTTAACGGCCACCATTAAACTTAGTTGAATATTTTTATTGTTTGAGAACATAGAAATATTCTCTCTAATATTATATGGTATCTTTGATTATTTTGTTCAAATATGCCTAAAATACAAGATTTAACCGGACAAACATTTGGAATTTGGAATGTTATAAAGAAAACTAATAAAAGGTCAGCATATGGTAATACCATATATTTATGTTTAAACTCACTTGATAATAAAAAATATTTTAAATCTAGTGATTATTTAATTCGTTTTAAGAAACGAAATTCAAAATCCACTCAAAGCGGTAGACCTCGTAAATGGAAAATTATTAAAAAGAAAGTTACCAAAACTATCGTTGTAAAAGTTCCAGTGAAACAAAAAGTTACTAAAACAATATCTGTTAAAGTTCCGTTAAATAAAAACAAAATTGCTTATAATACATATACCAAATAATTGGTAAAATAACTATGGATTAACAACGTAGTTATTTTTTTTTATTTGCCGTAATATATTTGCTGTATAATATATGCGAAATAAAGTTGTTAAGTTGTTTCATGGGTAATCCATTTTATTGTTTGAGAATTGTTATGTCGTGAGGCATAACATTTTTTCTTTATCAAAGAAAAAACAGCTATAAGCTGTTATTCTACTACATTCAAGATTAATTGGATTTTGATATTTTGTATTCACTCACCAGATTTGTTTTCTAGTCGTACATTTAAACCAAAATTATCATATTTGCCAATAGGAACAATGTATGTACCACCAATATCTGTAACTTCTAATAATTTAATGTCATATGTTTCGCTATCTTTAGTCTTACTTGTAGGAGTATATACAAATACATCATTAATAGAGGATGTTCCTACTGGCAATGTTCCAACATCACCATATAGTTGAAATCAAACAAGCCCATCTGGATAATCAATAAAGAAATCTTCACTTTTAATAGTAAAAGTGTCTTTTTTAGTTAAATCATTGTGATGCAGTGTAAGATCTTGCTTATCACAAGTTACATGATATTCTTTCTTTGGTGGTGTAGGCTCTGGTTTTGAACTACAGCTTGACATTGAGCATATTGCTTGTGGGATAATAATCATAGCTGCAATAGTAGAGATGAATTTAATTCTGCTCATTTAAATAACCTTTTAATATCTGTGTCACAACATATGATAAAGACACTTTATTTTTCTTTGCTAATGCTTTAATTCCAGACATAACTGAAGAAGCAATAGACAATGATACTTGTTGTGACAAATCCTTCTTAACAATATTTATAACATTTTTATTGTTAGAATTTATAGGATAATTCTTGTTATGATTTATAGGAATATTTCTATTAGAATTGAAATTTCCAGTTTTGTAATTGATGAAATCAATTATTGATGATATTAATCTTCAGTTACCTTTATTGTTTTTATCAATTACATAGACATAGTTCTCTCTGTGTTTAGATACATCAATCTTAGCATTTGAAAACTTTTCATATTGTTTAATTTGTTGTGTTGTTAACTTCATTATTTTATTCTCCTTGTTAGAATTTATAGGAGTAATCTTGTTATATTTGTTGTTATAGTTTGTACGAATATTTTTGTTATCTTTTATAGGACAATTTATACGATATTTTGTAATATGATTTTTCCTATAAATGTTCGTATAATTTATAACAATTTTTCTCCTATAATTTTTGTTATAACATATTTTCAGTCCAATTTTACAAAAATATAAATAATTGAACTGAAAAACAATATAATCTAATTGATTATGCAAAAAGTAAGCAATAGATTAAAACTTTGTTTTAAGACAAGTAGCAGTATGCTGTCGGCCATAGCACTGCCGCTATTTATTGGGGCAACTATGCCATCAACATCCATTAAAACAAGTTTTAATTCAAATATCATAACATCATCAGTTAACAGCGAAGTAGATGATGTTTGAAGCAGATTTAAAAAAGATGCAGAAAGTATGCACGATACATGCCTTCAAACATTTTTAAATGAATATAAGGCTATGCCTAGAAGCACGAATATAGAGGAATTTGCTGGTGCAAGAGCACATACTTCTGATTTTATGCATTGAGAAGAACCTAGTTGATGAAATTATGAAATAGGGTGAAAAGACTTAGCGGCAAAGGGTCTTGATGGACAATTATTTACATCTAATGAATCTAAACCAAGATTAGTTTGTAACCAAAACATAGAAGATAAATTAAATAAACCAAGTTCATTTATTTCGAGCTGTGCTGATGTCGGACATTTAGACATAGGCCCAAAAGATTGTGGTGCTGGTTTAGACCACAAACCTTGAGGCGATATCTGTGCTTGGTTACAAGACAAGAATAACTGATATTCTTGGCAAAACAATTTAGATATTTTGTTTCAAGCTAATAAACAAAATAAAAATGTTAATTTTGACATCGTCAATTTTGGGTTTAGGCCATATGATGCTGTATATTGTGCTAATAACCTAATTAGAACAGATGGTTTTTGAGATGCCAATCATTGAAATGATTTTTGTAATGGAACAGACCACTCAAGGCAAACAGCAGCAGTTTGTCAAAAACACTTTTATGGTGGTGTTGGCGGAACTGGTGAAATTTGATGATATCTTAAAATGGCTGATAACTATCTTAACCTAAATTATTTGTCTTATGGACTAAATAATGTGTTTAGTGTTAATGATTTTGGTTATGATAACCAAAATGGTTATTATTTAGTGCTTGGAATTAATAAACAATATCTCAAAGCAGCAGAAGGCGAAAAAAATAATCCTAATACTCAAGTTAATTGAGATAATGAGTTAATTGATGAAAACAGAGTTTTATGAATTAATCCAGACTATGTCTCTGCCCAACCAGCTTGAAAGCAACAAAGAGATACATATTTTATTGAAGTTCAAGACTTAATTAATAAAAGGGTTATTACTTATGATAACTATAAGGCAGTTAGAAATTTGACAAATAATTATTGTCAAGTTAATAATGCTGTTCCAGCCAATGGCTGACTAACAGCACAATTTAAAACAAATGATGAAATTGTAAATAATGGTTGACCACAACTTTCAGAAAAGTTTAATTTGGTTGGTTTAGAAAATGCTTGAGACATTTTATTACTAATTCTTCCAGAGTTAAATTATTCTATCAAAGTTGATAGAAATAGTCAACCAGATGATATAGAACACGGAATTTGAACTGGTTGAACTAAATCTAAAGATAGCTTTACTTGAAAAGAGATTGTTGATGAAACAAAACAAACAATTGGGCCGGATGCTAATAGCATCGCATTTAAAACCAATTGCGATATTTTAACAAGTGAAAACAATAATAGTCATTTTCAAGTTGATACTTGAAGAAGTAATTTAAATGTAAATAAAGATGGTATTACTGAACAAATAGATAGCAACTTAGTAAATGAAAACCAAGATATCAGTTTTATTTACGATAATACCATTTCTATTATTGAAGACCCACTAAAAGAATTTAGTGACAAAGATACATACTGGAAATTTGATAAGAATTTAAGAAAGCTTTGTATGGTTGAAAATGAGCCAACAAAGACTTTACATTTAGTTGTTGAAGATAAAGAAAATAAATTACCAACTGAAGTATGAGATTCAGTTAGCGGTAACATTCCGGCAAAGCTTAAACAATTAATTGCCGACCAAGATAATAATCCAGCAAGTGTTTATGCTTACAAAGACATTGATGGTAATTTTAATTATGATTTACCAGACAATTACTTTAAAGTAATTTGTCATAACGATACTGGTAAGATTGAGGTTAGATTGGTAAATCCAACAACTAATGAAATTGTATATTCAACTAACTTGGTTGGGTTTAAGCACAATGAGAGTGGTAGTGAAATTATTTATAAGTTCAATACACCATTTGCTATAGGAACAAATAAGACAAGTAAGGAATTAGAAGTTACATTAGCTAATGAAATTGCTGGTAGCAAGCTTGAATATACAAGCAGTAATGAAAACATAGCAACTATTACTAAAATTCAAGATGATGGAAGAAAAATTAAGATTAATGGAATTTCAAAAGGCGAATGTGAGATAACAAGCACCTTATGAGATTCAGCACATAGTTATGTTATTTCGGCTAATAAATTTAAAGTTAAAGTAGAAACAAGTCCAGAAAAGATAACTTTAAATGAACCATTTAATTCTTTAACAATTGATGTCGATGCATCTGGTAGAAGTAACAAGCCTTTTTCTGTGAAAATAGAACCAGAAGAAAGCTCACAATTGGCTAATTATCAATTAGTTGGAGTAATACCAGAATGGTTGCACATAGATTATGATGGTTTCTTAACTTGGGATAAAGCTATTAAAGGCAGCTATACATTCCAAGTCAAAGCAACATCTATAGTTGATGACACAATAAGTGTCACATCTCAAATTATTGCTTTAAATGTTGGTGTCAATCCAAATGGTGGTTTAGATAGCAGAGTAATTATTGGAATTTGCTGTGGATGTATTTTCGTAGTGGGATTAGCAGTTGCTCTTGGTATGTATGCACACAAAAGGAGAAAAAGATAATGCGAATATTTAAATTCAATGATTTAAGTCTTTACTCCAAAAAAGAGGTTATTGCAAGTTGAGTAATGCTTGGTAGTTGAGTACTTTTGGTTGTAACCATAATAATTAATGTCTGTATAAACCTTGATTACATCAAAAGTATTTCATCTGGTAAGGTTGTAGCTGAACCATGATGCTGAAATAGGTTATATCGATTAGCTTTTGTCTTTTTAATTTCAGCAATTACATGTATTATTTTGAAATTTCGGTGAAAAAGGCAAAGAGCTAAAGGAAAACTATTGAGCTATTACGATAGCATAGAGCAAGGAAAATTGGAAACAAAATCAAAATATTATTCACCAGTATATATAACGATTTGCTCAGTAGTTTCAGCCTTAGGATTAGCATTGGTGATGTTTTGTGTTTGATATTAGAAAGGAGTGTGATTAAATGTTCTTAAATTGATTATTAGGTGCAGCATTAGGGTGGTTGTTATATCCAATCCTAGTACAAGCACCATTACATATATTGAATGCTTTATATAAAGCATTCCAGTATTGTTGTATGGTTCCAGTTGGTGAAGTTTTCTTTGGTGGTAGTAGAGAAAGCTTGCAATGGAATATGAATTCTCCATTAATGCAATTTATGATAATGGGAATAATTATTGCAGTTGTAATAATTGCAATAATGTTTATTGCTTTATTGATAGAGCATTCAATTGGCAGAAAACAAGTAAATTTTATGTCTAAATTAAAATGACCAATGATAGCTATAGTATCTATTATTGGAATTCCGATTGGGTTTATTTTGTTTTCTGGTTTAGCAACAGCATTGTTGCAGCTGATAGGAGGAACCGCAGTTCAAAACTATATTGCTGTAGCTAATGTCAGCTCGATTATTACTACAATGAATAATGGTTTAACTGAATTAGCTAAAAGTTTTAACTTAGACATTAATATCAAAGATGTTGCTGGTGGAACGATAGCGATGAAGATGGATACAACTATCAATTTGTTGATAGAAGCTTTTAAGAAGCTATCGGAAGAAGCTGGTAAACAAGCTTTAACGACAATACAAGAAAAGATTAATTTAATAATTGAAAATTTATCACAAATGAAAGTCTCGTTTGCTAATGTTATGGAAAATGTGGCTAAATTAAATATGGAGATAAATTCATATTTATCTAATCCAGCTCATTGAAATGGTGCTAATGTCAAACCATTAGATGAAGAGGCACAAGTAATCAATGGTTTGATTGATTCAATTAATAGATTCCAAATGAAATGGCTATCAATCATTACAGCAGCAAGAGAAATTAATATTAATTGTAAAGATATATTAATCAGTGCTGGTAGTGTTGATTTTGAAGGTCATACTTATGACATATTTAATTTGCTTGATAATTTAACAAACCAAAACGTTGCTTGAACAACAAGTTATTGAGCAAATTTCAACACATATTGAATTAACGGAATTGCAGAAAACCAAACTTGTTTGTGGCAATGCATATGTCAAGGCGGAAAATGAAAGAATATTACTTTTGACAAGACAACTCAATGTTATTTAAATATGGTTCAACAAGGTATTGACCCACAACAATGTAATAGCTTTAATCTTGTTATCCAAATTTATCAATTAGCTACTGGTAGATGCGACACTAACTGAGCAGCGTACAATGTTGAAACATTTGGTGAATTATCATTATTAAACTTACTTGTAAGTTTTGTATGTATTGCTGCTTGTATTTATTGTGTAGCTTTATTTTCAATATTTGCTGCAAGAAGATTGATTGAATTAGCTGTACTTGCTGTATTTGGAGTAGTATCTGCTGGATTTGGTGTTAGAGATGATGGTATTAAATTTAAGAATTCAATTAAGCTATTAGCAGCGAAAATGTTTAGCATAGTCATTTGTTATGCTTGCTTTGTTGTAGGCATTACATTATTAACAACAATTACACACTCATTTAATAATCTTGGTGAAAGCGGTTTAACTGAAGGAATGCTTAAAGTTATTCTAATGGCCGGTGGTCTAATCGGTGCTTATCATATTGCTAATGCTATTTCTAAACAATTTGGAGATAGCCATTCTTTACAAGAAACTATGGGAGATATAGGATTAATTAAAACGGCTATGGGTGCTGCTGGTGGTGGCTTAATGCTTATGGGACTTAAGAAGGGTGCTATGGCTGGTGGTAAAAAAGCTTTTGGTGGTATCAAAGGCGGTATTAGAGGTAAATATATGTCTGGTGTTCAAAACATTACTGACAGAAAGATGAAACTTGCTTTGAATGAAGGTTTAGTAAAAAGAGAGCACAAAATTGGTGCTGATGGTAAATCTCATCAAGTATTTAGTTTCAAAGATAAAGGTAGTCAAGTAACTCAAGATAGATACAACCAAATCATGAATATGAGTAAAAAAGACTTAAGAAGGGCTGAAATGTCGGCAGCTGCTAAATCATCAGCAAAGACAGCAGCTAAAGCATCTGCCCAACAAGCCAAGTCATCAGCTCAAAGCTTAAAAGCTAATGCAAGTGCAGAATAGGAGTAATAGGTATGAATAAGAATAAAAAACTAGAAAAGATTAAATTAATTGAACGAATGATAGTATTGGGATTGATATTTGCAGCCATAGTTGGTTTAATTTTAATTTTATCCATATGTCTTCCAATGTTATTCTCAGCATTAAATGTTGGTGATGGACAAAAAGTAATAAATATTGTAATTTATGGTATTTTATTACCACTTGTTTTAGTTGGTCTGATTCCGGCAATTGGATTACCAGTAACATTTAGTGTTGTTAACAATAAGTTAAACTCTATAAGGAGGTAATGCATAATGAGACAATCCGCTAATGTTCCAAAGACCAACGCTGGTAGACAAAGCTATACAAAAGTATTAGGATGATTAACTTGAGTTGATGTTGTAATACTTTTAGTGTTTGCTATTGTTCCTTGTTTCTTGACTATTTTTATAGGCAAGATATCTGGATTATGGTTATTACTTGTAATAGCTATATTTATTGGATGAGGTGTTTTGCTAACCACACCTATAGGTGGTAGCAAAATTTATTACATTCTGTGAGATAGTATTTTTAGATGGGGATTTTCTACAAAGAAACATTACAACAAAAAAGAATGTGAGAAATTTAATGTTTTTAGCAAGCCTAATCCATCTGATGAACCTAATGTAAGATTTTATCAAATTAATAATAAGAAAGTGTCAAATAATGGTGTTTGTTTATTCTATGAAATAACACCAAACGACATTTCTTTAGCTAATAGTGATGAAATTGATAATTTCTTAAACAAATTCAATAGTTTATTTACTTTAACTGATGATGTTAATTTAAGCTTAGTTAAATTAGATTGGAACTATGATTTTAAGAATAACCTTGATTGATTAAATAACAATAGACAAATTTGAAAAGACAAACCATACAATAAGTCTGATAAAGACTTAATTCAACTAAATTTGTTTGAAAAAGCAAATGAAATGGCAAATTTGCAACAAACTCGTTACATTAATCAAAAAAGGTATTTTCTAATTGTTAATGCCGAAACATTGGAAACAGCACAAAGATGTTTTGGTATTGTTCAAAACGAATTACTTAATGCTGGTTTACAAGTTAATCCAGCAACTAAAGAAGCTACTGATTTATGTATTAATAAATTGATACCTTCCAATGGAGCTGAGAGAATTGACTTTTATCCAAAGTATTATGTGGTAACTGGTAAAGATGGTAAAAAGACTTACTATCGAACTTTTATTATTCATCAATTACCTAAGATTGTTGATGCTTTCTGGAATCAAGACATATTTAATATGGATGGTCTAACTATCAATATGAGTTTAAGACCTCTTGAAAAAACAGAAAGCAGATTCAATCAAAATCCTAAAACAAGATATATTCAAAAATTAAATACTTTAGCTAAAGATAGAAAAACTAGAAGTTTAGTCGAAGAGAAAGAGCAAGAGCATGAATTGATGTCAATTCAAGAACTTGCTGAAGATGTAGCTAATGGTGATGAAAAGATTAAGATTGCAAAATACTTAGTAACCTTTTCAGCAGATAGCAAGTTAAATTTAAAAATTGTTGAAAGAAAAGTTAAAACAGCAATCACTAAAAATAAAATGAGATTTAATTTCTGTGATTGTAAACAATGAGATGCTTATAAAGCTAATGTACCAGCTTTTGAAAGTGTGCTTGAGAAAGAATGCAATATGATGTTAGCTTCAACACATTTAACATTAAGTTACCCTTTTGTTTATTCAGACTACTTAGATGAAAAAGGTGACTTATATGGTTACAAAGTAAATGGTGCTAATCCACTATTAATTGACTTTACTAAAGTAGATGGCAAAGTAAATATGTGAAATACATTCTGCTTTGGTAAGCCCGGCGGTGGCAAGACAACAGCCGTTAAAAAGATTTTGAGAAATTTCATTGTTAATCCAAGGTTTAGAAAGATATTTCTAATAGACCCAGAAAACGAATACACTAATGCAATAAAGAATTTTGATGGAGATGTATTGGATTGTTCTGGTCTAACAAAAGATTCTGGACATATTAATCCATTCCAAATCTTTGTATCTGGTAGTCAAAATGAAAAAGATGAATCGAGTGACAATTTTAATAATTGGCAACAACACTTCTTTTTCCTAGAAAATTTCTTCCAAAGCTTAGTTAATAGTGATAATTCACATCGTGAATGGGATAGCGCAACCATTGGTGTGTTGTCAAAAATCGTTATACAAGTATATAAAGATAAGAAAATATACCCTACAAGTGATTTTAAGAAGGTTTCTGCCAACAAATGACCTATATTTGATGATTTAATCAAATGTGTCGGTAAAGAGCTCCAAAAGGCTCGAAAATCGCCTAAAAAGGCTAATTATGATTTGGATACACTGGAGAAAATATATTATCCACTAACCCAATTTGGTTCTGGGGGTGCTTATGAGAGTATTTGAAATGCTCCAACTAACATTAAGTTAGACAATAGAATTGTTTGTTTCAATATTCAAAGACTTAATAAGTCAAGTGTACCTACAAGAATTAAGATGACACAAATGTGACTACTTTTAAGGTTTATCGAAGATTTGTGTATTGAAAACAAGGAATACAATGATAAACTTGGAATTCTAGGGGATGACACTAAATGTTATCATACAGCAGTGTTCTGTGATGAATTCCACTTACTAATAGATAAAGAATTCCCTAATGTTATTAAGTGGTTCTATGGCTTTACAAAGAGAATTAGAAAATATAAGGGCAGAGTGGTTCTAATTACTCAAAACATTAAAGACATGGTATCAGATGATAGTTCTTTCCAAAGTCAAACTACTGGTATTATCAATAGCTGTCAATTCTTGTTCATCTTTAAACTTTTAGCTAATGACATAGCTAATCTTGATAGAAAGTAACAAAAAATAGGTGGTTTAAAGAATGAGGAAATAAATTTCCTAAAGACCGGTGAACATGGACAAGCTATCTTTATTAGTGGTAATGATATTCATATCAAAATGAAATTTGCATGAAATGATAATCTGGAAAAACGATGTATGACAGATAGGTTAGGAGGTTAGTTATGGACAATTATGTTAAAACAAGAATTTGGCCTCATACCTTAGAAGAATTAGAAAAAGCAGCAAGAAAGGCTAACATTCCTAAAACCGAAATGATTGATAAGTGAAGAAGAGCTTATGAGCAAATGGAATGACAAAAGACTGGAGAGCATCAGTTGTTAGTAGATTTAGCAAGTAAGAATGCTGAAAGCATTGTTCAGTTGAAAAAGACAATTGAATTCAATACTAAATCTAATCAAGCAGTAATAGATAAGTTATTAGAAACACAAGAAATAGTAATCAAAGGAGGAAAGAAACGATAATGCCAAAAATGACTTGATATACGAAAATGGTTATAGCGAAGGACATCTATCAAAAGATAGAGGAATTGTCCAAGCAAGATAAAGTGACCACTTTCACAATAGTTGAAAGAGCAATAAAGCTTTATATCAAAGCTAAAGACCAAAAGGTCTTAAATAAGATTATCAAAATAATGCCTAAAAAAAGTCATAGGAAAGGAGGAAAGTAATATGTCTAATGGTTCAAGTTACTGAGAAATAGTTGAAAAAATGTGAGGTGAAACAGCAGCAAAGGCTGTTCACTGAGTTTTTCAAGCCATGTTCTTAGCTGGAGTTGCTATTGGTGTTATTATGGTAACATACCAAATATTTAACCAAGCAATTAAGTTGCATAACGAACAAGATATGGCATGAAAGAGCTGCTTTTCCACAGCAGCTAAATCTATGCTTAAATTCATTATCTTAGTTTGTGTAGCTGGTATTGCAATACCATTGATGTGGGAATTCTTATTCCCATTCTTAGTTTCTTTAGGTTTTGACCCAGATAAACCTAAAGCAATGCTAAATTTAGCTAATTGTATAAACTATGTATAGTTCAAAGCAATACAAGGAAGCTAAATCTAAGCTTGCTGAAGCTTTTATGTTTCCTTGCAAATATACAAAGCAGCAGAAACAAGAATGAGCTAAAGTTGTTTATTTATATGAAAACAAAAAGAAAAGATAGCTAATTGCTATCTTTTTTAATTTGTTCAATTATTTTTCTTAATATTTCGATTGATTTTGTTAATTCATCATCAGTATAAATGACTCTTTGTTTATTCTCTGGATGGTCAATACAATTTCTAATATAAGTTGGTAGTGAAACATCTTTTTTATGAAATGGGTCATTTTTAAGAGTTGGATTATTCCCCATTAAACTAATTATTTTTTTATCAAAATCAGTTATAAGCATTCTATTATCTTTTTCAGTTAGCAAACTACTCAAATATCCATACAACATTGAATGGTAATCTGCTGAAATTATCTTATATACTACGTAATTAATTTCAGCAAGAGAAATTGTTGGCAACACAATTTTATCATTATTTAACATATATGTAATATCGATTTTATTATTATTTTTTTGTAATCATATTAAAAGTGTTTCATCTTTATGATATTTTAAAAATGATTCAACAATAAAAGGTGAATGTGTAGCAATAATTACTTGTTTCTTTGTATCTTTGACAAATTTATTAGCAAATTCTTTTTGTAATTCTGGGTGTCAATCATTTTCTGGTTCATCAACCAAATGAATAGTGTTATCATTTTCCTTGTTTTCATTAAAATTATGTAGTATTGTTGCTCAATACAAAGCTTTTTGTTGCCCAGAGCTAACAAATTGTAAATCTATATTTTTATCTTCATTAGCTCAAAAAGTATAAGCAGTATAAATATTGCTGTTTTGTGTTTTAGGATTTGGTGATTTATAAGTATATTTTAAATAAATCTTTTCATTAGATAAAAATGAATTAACTAAATCATTAAACATTGTGATTTGTTTAGTGTTTCCATTTTCTCTATCCTTTTCACATAACTCTACCAATAAATTTCTAAGTTTTGGTCAATTATTATATTCACTATCATTTTCATAATTTTGATATGTGTTAGAGTTTAGAATACCAAAAGATGGGATATATATGATATTTTTATTTGAGAATAATTGCCAATGAGTTACTGGCAAATAATAACCAGTATCTGAATATCAATGCATTAAATTTTTGTTATCAGTTAATGCTTCTTTTACTTGAGAATTACATTTCTGTTTGTCTATTTGAATATAGTAAAACAAATTTAACAGATTAGTTTTTCCAACCCCATTCTCACCTATTAACAAAATGTATTTATATGGTACTTTATTCTCTTTAAGAAAATTTAGTCTCTGACCACCAAATAATTTAACATTATCACCAAAAGTTATAGTCTTAATCATAACTATTAAATTATATGTTATTAACTAACATAAAAATGAAGTAAAATGCGGTAGCATTTATTCGAAAAAGAAAGAGCAAATAGTGTACCCATATATGAATATATGGGTACTACTAACATTGTACCCACTATTTGCTTTATGCTCCTACGATTTTTGACATTCCAAATCTATAATCAAATGGAATAAAAAAATCGGCGGCATCGCTGCCAAAAAAAATATAAAGTATGAGCATAGAATTACCTAAAATAAATTGAAAGAAAATTATCATATATATTGCTGGGATAATTTTAGGATTTGCAGTCCTATACTTAGCATCGGTTGGACTGCTATATTTAGTATTCAATGTTGTGCTTCATCGAGATACTAATTGATGAAGCAACAGACTTTCATTCTTGATAGCATTAGCTCTTACCATTTGCGGTTCTGGATTTGCAATTTGAACTAATAGAAATGGTAAGAGCGGTGACAAGAATAGCTTGTCTGGTATGCTATCAGATAAAGAATGAAAAAAAATCGGTAGCGCGGTTGTTCCAATCGCGGATGCTTCGCCAACCAAGGGTTGAATCTTGGACTGCAAAAGCAGTCCTAAATAACTTGCATATAAGCATTTTGAAAATGCCAATATGCTTGTTTTCGGTATGACAAGAAGTGGTAAAACTCAAGGTTTTGTTTTACCGACAATATTAGCAAATGCAAGTTGTAATAACAAGCCGTGCTTTGTCATTACTGACCCAAAAAATGAATTGTATAAGCTAACAAGCTTATACTTGGAAAAGCACGGCTATAGAATTTGGAAGCTTGATGTAACCAATCCAACAAATTCTAATCGTTTAAACCCTTTAGATGAAATTTGAGATAACTACGACAAATTTATGAATGCTGAAACAAATTCAGATATTGAATTGAAATATGAACAATTAGTTTCAGCACAAGTTGATGCTTTGATAGATTTAATCTTCTATACAGAAGATAATAGCAAAGGCGAACAATACTGAGTTAAAGCGGCTAGAAATTTATTTAAGTTTATTATTTACATAAATCTTGCTTTAGGAATAAATAAAGCAAATTTTACTTTTAATCAACTTTTTAAACAATTCAATGAAATTGATACTCAAAGTTGGATAGACATACTTTCAGCTATCACTAATAAGAAACATATTGTCTTCTTGCATCAAAGTGTTTTGATAGATACTGCTCAATCAAAACAAACATTTGCTGGTATCAAATCTACAGCTGCTGTAGCTTTAACATTCTTTTCTAATGCTGGTGTTAAGTATTTAACCAACCAAACTGATATTGACTTAAACACCTTCACAGACAAGCCTACAGCATTATTTATTTCCTTATCACCTAATCAAACATCAACTACTGATATTAATCCAGAAGCAAAGCTTAGTTCAATTTATTTACAACATTTACTAACTAAGATTAATAATCTAGAAGATAGAGAATCTAATCCAGATGTTAGACCGGTTATGCTAATTGGTGAAGAAGCTGGCAATATTCCACCAATTGCTGGGTTATCAAATTTGATAACTATTGGTCTAAGCAAAAAGATTAGATGTATGTTAGTGTTCCAATCCCTTTCGCAACTTAAAATTAAGTATGGAAGAGAATGGGACACAATTCAAGAAAATTGTGGTATCAAAGTTATTATTAAAACACAAGATACTGATTTAGCTCGAGTTTGGTCAAATTCCTTTGGAATGACTAAAAGAAAGACAAAATCTTACAATAAGAACCCAGAAGGGAAGGTTACTTCCACAAATTATTACTGGGAAAATGTTCCAGTAATATCACAAGAAGAAATTTTACATATTCCAGTTGGTAAGATTTTAGTTTGGTTGTTAAGTAACAAACCAAGATGAGCTAAGACAAGTCCAATTAATCAAACAAAGTGATACAAAGAAAACATAGAGGTTAATGAAAAGAAGTTTAATCCTAATAAAGTTCCTTTATTAACTTGTAAGAATACTCCTATAAGCAAAATTAAGCCTATAGAAGCTCCAAATTGGCTAAACTTGATAAAAGATATGCCAAAACCTGTCAAAGCTGTTAATACAGCTAAAAAACCTAAAAAGGCTAAGAAAAAGAAAAAACCAACAAGTAAAGATATAGCAAGGTGAAGAGCTATTTCTAAAGCTGTATCTAAGTTAGGTAACAAAAAGAAGAATAAGAAGAAATAAGTATGTTTAAGCCAGCTATCTGTAATTTTAGTTTTATCATTCCTACTACAACCAAATTTAATCCAGTAACTAAAAAGACTGGTAATGTTTATAATTTTTATTCACAAGGTGAATTCTTTCGTTATTTAGAAAATGAAGATGAACATCCAGTAGATGCTGAGAGAAATGTAACAGAATATGAAAACTTTAGCAAATATCTATCTGAACACCAAACAAAAGAAACTAAGCAAGTTAATATTCCTATATTTACAAAAGACAATGTTAATAGACAAAAGGTAGCTAAGGATTCTATTATTCATTGTGGTGTTATATCTTTATCAGCTGGTGTAAGTAAGTATTTTGGCTTTAAAGATAAAAAGTCAGCAAAAGAAGCTTGTATTTATTACTTTAATGCTTTTATCAAATCTCATAAGTTCAATGAAAAAGATTGAACTTATTATGCAGCAATGCATACTAATACTAAGCACACCCATATACATATTACTATCTTTCAACCTAAAGGAATTGAATCAAATAGATTGGTTGATTATCGAGATAAGAAAAATTGTATGACAAGTTTGTGTGTAAGAAATAAAGTTAGAAAATATGTTGATTGTAGAACATTAGATAGAATTAAAGAACCTATTATTCAAAAGCTTTTAACAGCAAAGCATCTTTTAGATGCTGAATTTAAACAAGAAATTCGAACTAATGATTTATGTGTTGAAAAAGTAATTGAATTATCTCAAGATATAAGAGAAATAAAAGGAACTTCTGGAAGGTTGCAATATGCAAACCTATTAAGAATGTCAAATCTTTCAGCTGAAAAAGAGAAAGAGTTATTTAAAACTTGAGATGAGAAAGTCCATAATGCTTTATTAGATACTTTTGGCAGAACATATAAAGCTAATGGCATTACTATTAATGATTTAGATAAAAATGTAAAGCAAAAGCTTTTATATGAAAAACCTTTAAAGGTTTTAGATGCTAAAGTTATTTTAAATAAGATTGATAGTGTTGTTGATTTTGTATCAAAGCAAAATAATGTCTCTGGTCGTGTAGAAGATTATAGTTATTTAACAAAACACTTAATTAAGACAGATAAAACATTTTCTAAAAAACTTGATTTAATTACATATAGTTTAGAAGCTACACAGAACAATCAAATAAGTAATAGATTATTATCACTAAATAGCGATAATAAGAAAATTGATAAAGCTATAAAAGTTTCTAATCATACAAAAGAATTCTTGCAGCAACTACAATATGAGCAAAGAATTAGCTTAGGCAATAAGGTTTTAGGTGCTTGTAAGGAAATTGGTCTGGAGCAACAAAAGCTTATTGAAAGTGATTTCAATTTTAAATTTTATTTAAAATCTAAAGCACAAAACGAATATCGATATGCTTATAAGCAAAAGTGTAGAGAATACAAGCATAAGATTTCACAAATGCATATTAAAAAAATAACTGAATTAGATAAAGTATTCTTGGGTACACAAAAACTTTATATTCATGAGATGAGAAAAGAGTATGAAGCAAAGCAGTTATTAATAAATGAATTGCTTGCTAAACGAGAACTTGCAAAAGAACGAGATGAGAATGTCAGAGAAATAGATGCTGAAATTCAAAGAACTTTAGAAGTTAATTAGATTTTTAAAATAAAAAATAATGAAATTTTTTAAGTTAATTGCTTTAGCAGTTTTTTAAAGCAATTTTGTCTAATTTTTAGACAAAAAGATAGTCATAATTCTATATTATGATATCACCAATTATTACATTTAATGAATTATTAAAATTAGCAATGGCCAAAAGAGACAAATCTTACTTTTATGTTATAAGAAGCTATAAAGATTGCTTTACTGGGAATGTAAAAAAAGATGTGGCAAAAGCTAACGAAATAATACAAAGTATAGCAAACAATAATACTGGACATATTAGGTCAGCAATATTTAAGTGAGCTTTTAACAATTATTATGGTATAAAATTTAACCCAAAATACATAGTATCCAGAGGTGGTGAAATTTCAAAGCTTACAACAAGACTAGACAGAACACAAGTAAATTACATAAGGCAAAAGTTTAGAGAATGGATTGATGATGCAAATAGCATAGACAGTAATTTAATGGAACACATTAAAAATACAAGAATTAAATTATTCTATGTATTTGAAACTTTGCTTTGTTCTGGGATGAGAATTGGAGAATTGACTTCTATTGTCTTTAACAAAAACTTACCAAACAGAATAATTACAAGTAAGATTTCTGGTAATAAGCTAGTTGAAATAATTATTAATACAGAAAAGACATGTAAGATGAGAGAGAGGTATACATACCTTATGATGCTTATGTTTTCTTTTGCGATGACAAAATAGGGCTAAACAAGTCATCAATTGTTCATAATCTAATGGCATTTAAGTTATGAGCTAAATTACCTTTCAGATTTACAGCACATGTATTAAGAAGAACTAAAGCTTCTGTAATGCACGAAGCTGGAGTTGATGTCAATACTATTGCTATGGTGTTGGGAAATACTCCAAATGTGGTTATTAATCATTACATAATTAGCTCAGCAAGGAATTATGATGCTTGTGATATAGCTAATGGGTTGATTAATGGGTATTTAATTAAGACAAATAATCTTTATTTTAATAAATCGTATTTAAGTCAAAGAAAGGAGGAGGTATAACTAATTTATAAATACTTGTGATATGCTATAAATTATGCAAATAACACAATATCAAAATATAGTAATATATTTATGAATAAACAATTTTTGACAACACACCAATGGTTGCTTCATAACAACCTTTGATTTTAGGTTTAAAGTGCCAAACAATGGCAAATATCTATCTAATAGTACTATTCACTCACTTGAGCATTTAATAGCAACTTATTATTCCAAATATAAACAAAAGCTTTATTTTGGGCCTATGGGGTGTCAAACTGGTTTTTATTTAATTGTTTATGGTAAGAAAGACATTAACTGAATAAAACAAACTTTGTCTGGGTTAGATAGATACATTAATTCTGTTAAATCTATTCCAGCTAAAGATAAGTTTAGCTGCGGTCATTTTGCTAACTTGTCGTTGTTTATAGCTAAAAAAGAATGAAACAATTGATATAAACAAAGAAATAATTGAACATGAAAATATTAAATTAATTAATATATAATAAATATATGTCTACAAAATATAGAATTGATAGTGCTAAAAGAAATAAGAATTTAATCAATGATGAAATTCAATTGTCAAGGATTAAAGCAGATGGTGGTAGAGGCGGTCACAGAAAACCAAGAGACACCAAAGCTCCTACTTGGTTTCAAATCTTCGTTGATAAAGAATTTAAACCACTTAAACAAGAAGTCACATCACTTAGAAAAGATGTCAACACACTAAGAAAAGATGTTAATACATTAAAACAAGATTTCGAACATGTAGTAGAAGTCAATGAATTAACCAGATAAGTTTAATTCCAATCTAAATACCCTAAGAGACTATATATTAGTCTCTTTTTTATTCTCTATATTATTCTCTTTATTATTTTCATATAGGGTGCTAACGATAATTTGAGAGTGCTACTATCATTTTTTAGGGTGCTACCATAAATAGTAGGGTGCTAATTATATTTAAGATTGTTAATCGCATAATTATTAGAAAAAGCTATACATAGTTAAAAAATGCTATGTATAGTAAATAAAAAAGATTAATCAAGGATTAATTGTTAGTTATAAAGTTGTAATTGTTTTAGAATCCGTTTTTAAAATACAAATCGTCGCTAATGGATTCTAAGGTGTATTGCTGTTGCCGTTCTTTTTGAAGTTTCTTTTCAGCAAAAGCTTTCGGATTATCATTTTTAAATCTACCAGAGATTAAACCTTCATTTGAATTTGCTTTATACATTCAATAGATTGTTCTTTCCTTGCATTTAAGCTCTTTTCTTTTATTGAATAGAGCATTAATGAAGTCAAACCATCAATAACTGGAGAATTTGATGCCATCTTCCATTCGAAGCGAATCTAATATGTATTTAACATTTCTTGGTGTGTTATAACAGCAACCACAACAAGAAGCTATTTGCGAATGCCAAAACTTACGATACTCTTGTTTGGTGTTGTTATTCCAGTCTCAGACATATTTTAAATATATTAAACAAAGCATTTGTTTGGTTAATTTAGTATGATTTAGATACTTATTAATAAACTCTTGAGCTAATTTGTATTGCTTTATTAGTTGATAAAGCTTAAAATCAATTGATTTTAATTGATTTAAGTCTGGTTTATCAGCAACTATTTTCTTAATTACTTTCAAATTTGATTCAGCAAGCGGCTGACTGATACCCCATTGTTTATCACATAATCTAATCTGATATGTTTCACCATTTAGCTTGCTTGTATAACTTAGAAGCATAATTAGACCCAGATAAATGGCTTATATGCATAAAATATAGATATAATATTTTTTACCATTATTAGGATTTAATCCTTTCTTTTCAACAAGAATTAATGGTGATGGTTGGTCCAATTCCGCACTGAACCACCATTAAAAATTTTCTTAACAATTTAAGATTAGAACGCTATGCGTTCTTTTTTCAATATCAAAAAAAGACCCTTACACCAGGTTTTTTCTTATCCAAACAATTGAGTTTAAAACAAACAGAATAAGGGATCTAATATAATATATATATGAGCGTCAAATATAAAATAGAAGATGCTAAAATCAATAAACAACTAAAAGGTGACATAGTCACCGTTTCTAAAGTTAAACCTAATGGTGGTAGAGGCCCTAAAGGACCAAAACAGCCAACTACAAGACAAATTCTTGTTGATTTTATAAAAGAACAAAAAGAATTTAATAATAGTGTTAAAGAACAATTTAAATTCATCGATGAACAATTCAAAGCGCACGGATGAATAAAGTAATAATCCGATGTCGTACATTTATATAAACAAGGTTGTAACTCCAAAATAGCAAAAAATGATTGTTATTTTTTGTTTTGTTTAATTTTCTCTTTGAATTCCTTGTTGTACTTTTCAATAGATTCTCAATCTATCGAATATTTAAGTTCTGATATAAGTTTATTGATAGTTTTATCACTAATAATAATACTTTTAGCGTACCTTATTGTTTCAGGGTTTTTTAATTGTTCGTAAACCGAAACCTTGCCTTCGCCACCTCTATACATACGTTCATATACCATTTTTGCTTCTGAATCGGAAGCTTGTATATTTCAATATTTAGATAAATCATCAATAATTAAATCTTTTAATAACATCTGCTTTGTTACTAATTCAAGCTTATCTTTAGGAAATATAGCATATACTGGATATGCTTTTTTAACATGTTCTACATACTTTTGAAAATCATCACCTATAGTCATTTCGTAGCAAGGAATTATCATATGCATTGCTTTTGAAAAAATGCAATCTTTTAATACATCTTCATTAATTTTTGATCAGATGTCTTCCTCACTTCATGTTGGATAGGCTGTTTTTGTTGATTTATATTTCATTGAAACAATAGCAGATGTAGATGAAATTTTATCAATTACAACTGGTTGGGAGAAATCTAATTCTTTAATTCTTTTAACACTTGTTTTCATAGTTTATTTCTTCTTTCAAATTTTGCTTTGTTCTAAATATATTTTGTAGTCTTCATCTCAATTATCTAATTTTAACCAATGTTTTACACCCGATATATCTCAGGGTTTAATATTAACTATTCCATTAGAAGTTATTGGATTAACAAAGTGTTTTAATGATTGTGTTATCTTTTATTCCTTTTCTTTGATAATTAAAGCGCTGTTCATCAGGCCAAAATAACAATTTTTTCACATTAACATTTAATGCCGCTTCTTCAAGTGTCATTGGCTTGTATTTTAAATAATAAGATAAAGCTCTTTCAAACAAATTGGTTTTTCTTACTTCTTGTAGATTTATCAAGAATACACCACCATTAAAATAACTAGAGTTATTTCCAAAAACAATTTGAATGTTTAAGACATGACATGCACATATTTCAGCATTGTCCATGTTAATATCAAAAGCTAATGATATATCGCCATTAGCCATTGTATCCACATCTAAATATAGTAACTTGTTTCCTTTATATTCAAAACTAGGAATAAATAATTTAAACATGTTATATGGTGTAACTCTTTGTATGTCTGTAACTCCAAAAGAAGATATATATTTAGCTGATGCATCATAAACTGTTAATGTATTTTTATTGTTAAATGATTTAATTATTTTTCAAGTAATTGTTTATGAAAATCGCTTAAGGCTAAGTATGTATCTTTTATTTCTAATAGATTACCAGTTATTACATAAAAGTTAATATTTTGGCTTGTTCTTCTTAAGATAGAAAGTATTGATAGATATAGTCCATCAAAAACTTTATCATTGCAACAATAGACTATATCTAGCATGTTTCACCTCATTTCTTCATTTGTTCTAGAAAATATTTATAATCTTCATCTCAATTATGAAGATTTAAGATATTTTGAACCTTAAATATATCTCATGGTTTAATATTAAATAGATCCGTTGAATACATACCAGTATAGTTAAAATGTTTAATAATTGTATCGGGTTTGATGTCTCTTTGCTGATAATTGAAGCGATATTCATTATTTCATGTCTTTAACTTTGATCAAGTTGAATTTAAAGCAACTTGATCTGCCATTTCTGGTTTATATTTTTTGTAAAAAGCTAATGCTTTGTCAAAGTATTTTGTTTTTCTTATTTCATTGATGTTAAGTAACATAACCCCAGAGTCAAAGTGAAGTTTTTCATCTTTGAGAGTGTTGTTTAATAAATAATCATGGCAAACAACCGCTTCTACATCGCTAGTGTCTATATCAAAGGCTAATGATATATCACCATTAGCCATTGTATCTACATCTAAATATAAACCAACTCCATTTAATTCTTCAAATGAAGGAATAAATAATCTAAATAAGGCATAAGGTGTGAAACGGTATACATCAAAATCTTTTCCAAAATAATCAACATATTTTTTGGAACAATCTAACAAAGTTATTTTTGATTTGTCATTGAAGTTCTTAATCATTCCTTCAAGCATTTCTAAATGTTTGTTAGAAATAGACTTATACTGATCATTTAAATGTTGTAAGTCACCAGATAAAATATAAAAATTTATATTTTTATCAGTTCTTTTTAAAATTGACAATATTGATAAATAAAGCCCTTTAAATAATTTATCGTTGCAAGCATAAATAATATTTAGCATACGGATATATTATATTAATCAAAATTAAAAAATAAAAAGACAAGTCTTTTTATTTTTTAAATCAAATATATTTTTACTGATTTTTTAGGATTAAGCAGTCCTTGTAAGTGTTCATCTGTGTTCAGCATCTTTTCCATTATTAGAATAGAATGTACGTAGTTCTCTAGTGTTATAATTTAGTCCAGTAATAGTAACGTTAAATACATTAACTTCATCTTTAACTAATTGATTGTAAGCATTGCTGTTAAGATAAAATTTCAAACCTGCAGATCCGTCTAGTGTTAAGCTGGTGCTTGGGTAATCAAGTACTTTTCCATTAGGAAGTATAAGAGTTATTGAAGTTGTGAAAGTTCAATCACTTTGACTATACTCTTCGTCTAACTTAAATGTGGTTTGAGTGGTTCATGATGTTTCATATTGATCAGATTGTTTATGACGACCAAATTCGCCACCACGAGTAATCCCATTTTGTATTTCGGCAGGTTCTTCTTTGTTGTTATTGTTACCACATCCAACCAATGCAAAAGATAATGAGCTAGTCATTAATCCAGCAAAGCCTAATGCAGGAGCCAATAATTTGTTTTTGTTTTTCATATGAATTTTCTCCTTAATGTTATGAATAAAAAGGGCTTGCTTAAAAAGCAAGACCTTGTCTTAGTATGTATAAAGATTGACTAATCTATATACATACTAAGACAAAGCACTTGCCTAAATTTTTAGGTTAGTGCTTTTTTCATGACAAATTAATTTGGAGAAAAAAAATGAAAAAAAAGTAAATTATTAACACCATTAATAGTGGCCGGAGCACTAAGTGCTTCTGTTGCACCCATTCTTACAGCAATATCATGTTCTTGCTTTCCATCAAAACCTGACCAAAGCAAATTTGAAATAACTACGTTAGATGGTTTAACCGAATATGAAGTTGGTGATACTGTTAATATATCTGTTAAATATGATGGTACAGATATTACAAAAGAAGTATATTCAAGTGGTACCATAACAGCTGATGGTACAGTTATTAAATATGATGCTACAACCAAAATCTTTACTGCTGCTGAAGCAGGTGAAAACGGTTGAATTAAAATTGTTCATCCTGAATATAAAGAAGCAACTTTGGAAAATATCAAGGTTGTAGCTTCACAATGTATAAGACTATGAGATAAGAGTGTTAGCTATGATAATAGTCTTTTAGCGTTTGATTATGATTATCTTCCAGGCGCTGATGCTAAATACATATCATCAACAACCAAAACCCTAGAAGCCGGCAAGTTATATGAAGTTTCGTTTAATTTGGGAACCAGTCAAAACAAAGACACTTCTCTTATGTACCAGTTTGTTTTGTGAAACATACAAAATCAAGCAATCCACTATTGGACAGAAACTGAATTTAATTCCATGAACATTCTAGTTGGCAGCGAAGAAAGAGAAGTTGTTGTTGCCGGTGGTGGAAATGTATTTATACTTGGGTTTGAACACAAGGAAGATGATGATAATAAAAAAATACGAATTAAGTTCACGGGGAGTGATCTGTCTTCTAGTTCTTCCAATGAGAATTTATATTTTAATATGTTCCTTGCGCCATTGGATTTTCAACTATTAACATTTAAACAATCAGGAACATCAGCTACTTCTATTGAAACATCATTCGATGGCAACACCTGTCCGGTTTATGAGAGCCATGTTAGCAGCATAGGTGACCTAGGACAAAGTTGAACAAACGATCACATTTATCTTGCTATCTGAAATGGTGCAATATCTGATTTAACTCCAGAAAATCAAGAAACTATGGCTAAAGTTAAATGCTACTTAAAAACACAAAAGATAGTTGATGGTGAAAATGTAATAAGTTTTGTTGAGCCATTACAATTGACAACTAAAACCATTACTGTAACAACTGAAAAAGCGACGAAACAAGTACAAACACCTGTTTATGAGTTCCCTTGAGACAAAACATTAAAAGAATTTGTTATTGTTATCAATATTAAAGACGCTATAACTACTGAGGATGCTCGTACACCTGTAATTTACAACATGTAATTACTCAGCCTCTATCAAACAAATCAAAAATAACCACATGTGGTTATTTTTTGTTCAAAGCCGTTAATCAAGAGCTATATACAATAATTAACACTTTAAGTTATTAAGTTTGATAACCCGAAGCAATAGCTCATGATCTTTTGCTTGATTTTCTTTGATTTCAGTTAATCTTTCAAGAATTAGATCTAATTTATTATTTTTTGGTGTATTAAGTTATTTAGCTTACCACCACACGGTTTACTTAATATACTTACCAAGAATCAGAAAAATTCTAGAATAATTTATTTTTAAATAAAAAAGAGTCTTTATAGACTCTTATTCATTAGATTTTTAATGCTCAAAGACCATGAATATTGCAATATGCATAAACACCATTTATTTTTTGTTCATGTTCTAATTTGAATGTGGCAGTTGGTAAACCGCCCAGTTCTTGATATAGATATCCTTTGCTCGTATCAAGACAGATTCATTCAATTCTATGCTTGACATCCATTGGATGAGTCACCTTACCAACATTAATAATTATTTGGTTATCCTTTGTTGTCATAACCGGTGTATGCTTTTCATCAAATTCTGTTTTTTCTTTTAGCATCCTCATCGGCTTACCACAACATTTTGGTTCGAATGTTTCTTTTTCCGATAGAAAAACAAATCTATCACATACATCACGCTTGTAAAATTTCATTATTTGCTTTCCACTTCTTAGTATCTAAGTAATCTTATAATATCATTATAACTTTTTTAATTTTCATTATAAATGTGTTTTAAGGTAATTTTAGCCCAAAAAACCCTCTCTTGTTAATAGGTGTTAAAATAGTGGTAATTCTCTCGAATTTATGTATAATTATAAAGAAAGGATCCTAATATATGAAAAAAGGAAAAAGCATTACAGATATTAAATTATCTCCAAGTGCAAAATTAGCTGCTGTTATTGGTGCTGGTGACGTTACTAGACCACAAGCTGTTAAGAAGGTTTGAGCTTACATTAAGAAGAACAAACTTCAAGACAAGAAGAATAAAAGAATGATTAATGCAGACAAGAAACTTGCTCCACTATTTGGTGGAAAGAAACAAATTTCTATGTTCCAATTAGCAAAAGTCATTTCTGCTAACTTAAAAAGTTGCTAACTTTCAAGAAAGAAGACGGATAAGTCCGTCTTTTTTCTATTTTATATTTGTTTATTTTATAATCATATTAATATGAAAGTAAAACCACACGAAATTATATCTTGAGATGAATTCTTTATGGGGCTTGCTAGTATGTCAGCTTTGCGAAGCAAAGATCCAAGCAGCCAAGTAGGTGCTTGTATTGCTGGTCCAGATAATAAAGTTATTTCTATTGGCTACAACGGTATGCCATGAAATTGTCCAGAGGACAAACTATCTTGAAATAAGAATGATGGGCTAGACAATAAATACCTTTATGTATGTCATGCTGAATTTAATGCCATTCTAAACGCTAACCATGATTTACATGGTTGTAGAATCTATGTTAACTTGTTTCCTTGCAATGAATGTGCTAAAGCAATAATTCAAACAGGAATTAAAGAAGTTATTTATGCAAGTGATAAGTATGCCAACTTAACCTCTACTAAAGCAAGTAAGAAAATGCTTAAACTTGCTGGGGTGAAGATTAGAAAATACACGGGTAGAACAATCACCCACACAGTAAACAAAAAATAGGCTGGCCTATTTTTTTTTGTTACATTATGTAATTGTCAGCAATGAAATCAGATTGTAAGAATTCAACACTTGCTCTAGCAATATTTTCGAAATATGTTACCTTTGGTTCAGCAAATCGATAAATGTATGATTGAATTGCTCTATCTCAAGCTTGTAGCTTTTGCTCGTATGTTGCGATTGTTCGGCCATGTTCGATTGATTCTCTTGGATATGTGTTGCGGAATGCTGAAACTCTTGCTAGTGATTTAGAAACAGATTTTGAGACCTTGAATACAACTGTATTAAGCCCGTTTTTTGCTGATGGAATGTTGTTTATTTTGTTAGTGTCATCATATTCTTGAATCACTTGTGCTTCGATTTCACTCATCTTTTCATCGTTGTATCTAGATGTTGAACCGCACAATGCAATGTATCTTGATCTAGTTTCTCGTTGAATTAAAGTATCTTTAATTGCAGCTGAATTGATTAGTTCAATTGCGTCAATGTATAGTTGATACAAGAATCGGTTAAATTCTTTAGTTTCTTGGTCGATAGTTTTTCTGTTGTTAACAATTTCAAGGATTGATGCTATAGTTATGGAAGCAAATAATCCTGTTGATGTACTAATCAAACAGCTCTGTGCAATTACGTTGTCGATGAAGATTGAAGCAACAATTCCACCAATGGCGATGATAATTAAGATTAGATAAGTTAAAAAGTTGTTAGTATTAATAGAAAACACTTTGTGTTTCTTAAAAATATTAAGCTTTTTGTGAGGGAATTTTATTTTGTATTCTTCTCAACTAAGCAACTTGTCTTTCATAAATTATTTATTATTATATAGGCAAACAAAGTCCAAAATTTCTGATTTTCTTTTTTAGTAAACTAAAGATTTTTTTTGATTGATAAAAAATGTTGAAGACTTTGCTGCTTCAACATTTTTAATGATTATTTTCTTTTTGCTGTTTTGGATTCGAGCTCAATTTTGTGGAAGTTTATTGGCTCAGAATTTAGATAAATTCTATATTGATTCTTTTTGATAACTTCGATTGTTGTGTATTCATCACCGATTTGAATATACCAAGTAAACTCCGGGCTTGAATAGAAACCGCGTGTTGCGTAGCTGACAATCTTTTTATCAACGCACACAATTATTTTCTTTACACCTATGTAAATATCAATGTCGTGATTGTTATAGCGGATGTGGTTATATTTCATCAGTAGTGGCCAAAACAATACACTACCATAAAGTGCTGTTACTGCAAGAGTCGGAATGCCAACGAATCATAATTTTAAGAAATAATCAGCTAATGGTTTTTCTCTTAGAAAATATAATCACTGAATAATTGGCAAAATTATAATGATAAAAACCGCCAAACACAATAAAGAGAATATTCCAATATTAATAATGCTAATTATTAAATAGTTCCTATATAGTTTGTCAGGATCGATTGTCCTGCCAATTTCTTTATTTTTTGATAAATTATCTTTTTTCATATAGTAATTATATATTAATGAACGTGCGTGTTAGTCGATATAAAAAAACGGAAGAGCTATGCTCTTCTCGTTTTTTGGGTTTCAAATTATGAGTTTAGGTGAATTTTTTGCATGTAGTGACTAGCAAATGGCAAAACGACACTGTCTTCACTTCCTAGATCATATGCGATGTGAGGCAAATCTAACACTAAATCTTTATATATTTGTACAGATTCAGGTATTTGTGTTTCTGAATCACCAGAATAAATTGTTTCCTCATTTAACTCTACTTTTGTTCCGTTTTGTTTATTGATTGTTCCGCTTGCAGAAAGGCGAGCAATTAGATCAGTCTTAGCAACGCTAAGGATCAATCAATTATCGTTTTTTAAAGCAACTGTTGATGCATCTGATAGAGCAAATGCAAATTTAACCTTGAAATCGTTAAAGAAAACAATATCAAAGTTTTTGTATACAGAATTACCCAATCCTGTTCCCTTGATGTATGCATCAAGTGAAAAACCAATTGTTTCTTTTTCAACATCAACAGCGATGTTTCTAATATCGATGTAATATGATGTGTATTTAACAAGTTGTTCTGTTTCGAGTTTTGTTTTGCATGCTTCGTTTTTAAATGCGCTAGCGAATGTATACATAATGTCATCTTTAAAAATATCAGTGTTATTTTTAACGGATGATAAATAGAAATTTTTAGCGGCATTATCGCCATAAATTTCCATTTCACTATGTGGTAAAACACGGTTAATGTAATCATTTAACATGTTGTGAGACTCGGCAAATAGCAATGAGTAAGTACCACAAGATGTTAATGTTGGTGCGATAGTTGAAGCCAAAGCACCAGAACTTAGTAAAGGCAGTAATATTTTTTTATTCTTCATAAGATACCTCCATTACCATACAATGAATTTTCATAATAATAGTGCAAACAAAATGATGAGAGTGATCAACACCACCGATCCTATGACTATACTAACAATTGACAATGTCTTTCCAGTTTTAACTTTTGCAACTTGATCGCTTGTTACTGCATTTTTCTTGCATTTGCAAGAAAAGATAAGTCCAACTATACCTACAATGCCACCAGCAATAAGTATGCTAGTACATATATTTTTTCTTGTTTAGAATTTATTACTGAAACGTAGTATACGTTTTTCAATGAATCATAAACTCTTTTTGTATTGAACGTTTTGTTTGTTAAATTTTCGTTCAATAACTTACATAAATTATAATCTTTTAATTTTAGATAAGATTCCATTTTTGTTCACTTGGAAGTAACTTCCAAACAATCGTTTTTTACATGTAATGCTTTTGAAAGTGTTTTAGCCATAGTTTTATTAACAACTTTTTCGATATCAACTCCAACATCAAAATCGGAAACGGCGACAGCTATCATTGAATTACTATGTGATAAACTAACATGTAATTTTTTGTTATTAAGTATAGGTTTGCCATTTTTGGAAAAGGCAAAAGATTTGTTAGTTATTCTTATTGAATAATCTTTATTCAGTACCATTGCCAAAGCTTTTCAAGCTTGTAGGCTTAATTTTTTTGCTTTCTTTTCTTTATATTTATTTGAGTGGTTTGTTATAGTTTTAGGTAGAACCACTCTGGCAAGTTTTTTATTGTTTGATTCAAATATGTACAAATTAAGCATTGCGCAGTTTAATAATCTCTTCTACGATATCATTTATTGTTTTAAATTGTTTAAAATTGGAATTGTTAAAACTAACTTGAAACTTCTTAGCCAATTCGTATGCAATATACGCAAAGGCTACAGAGGTAATGCCAAGTGAATTTAATTTTGTTGTAAAGTTAATATCTTTGATATTTACTTTATTAGGCATTATCTGTTTCAATAATTGTTTTATTTCTACCAAGATTTCATTACGGTCCATATTATTTTCTATTTCTTAAGATTTTCATAGCGGGTGATCGCTCAAAATCTTTCGTCCTAATAATTATATTATTGATACGTTCATATGATTCTAATTTGCTATTAACTTCATCAATGTGTTTTTCGATATAAGACTTTACTTCAGACTTGTTAAGACCTAGCTTAGCTAGAACAACTGGTCTTATTGTAACTTCGCAAAATAATTGTGAAATGCCATACTCATTTTTCTTTTCGTAGACAAGCGAATCCTGAATAATAGCTAAACTATTAATTTTAGATTCTATTTTTGCTGGAAGAACTTTTTCACCATTGGGCAACTATAGTATCTTTTATTCTACCATTTATATAAATATAATTATCTTTATTAAATTCTGCCAAGTCGCCTGTCTTGAATCATCCGTCTTTTGACATAGCTTCTGTTGTCTTGTCACGGTCGTTGTAGTAACAATTAAACATGTTATCACCTTTTAGCCAAAGCTCACCATCAACAATTTTTGCTTTTTGTTTTGGGAAAAGCAAACCAACAGATGTTGGTTTTTCTTTTGCAATTGGATTGCCAGTAACAATATTGGCAAATTCGGTTAGATCATAGCCTGGGCAAAATTTTATACCAAATTTAGCATACTCATTTGTTAGGTAAGCGGGAACATTGGCTGAACCACAAATAATTGTTTTTAATCGGTCTCCAACAATGTCTTTTGATTTGGAAAGCATTAGCTTTAAAAACAATTCAGCCAATGCTGGTACCAAAATCAGAACTGTTGGTCTTATTTTTGGTAACTCATTGAATATCAATAATTTATCGGTGTTGTAATAAATTAAGCTACCTGTAAAAAAAGAACATAACATGTTTCTTACAAACCCAAACGAGTGGGTAAGAGGAATCAAACAATAATATGTTTCAAAGAAAACATTGTCTAAACCAAAGCAGCCATTTTTCATTCCACAAAGCAAAGCTTTGTGTGATAAAACGACCCCCTTTGGTCGACCAGTTGTTCCACCCGTTAATAGAATACAAGCAGGTTGATCAGGATTGATATTTTCAATTATTTTTCTAGTTTTTGCTTTAATATCAAATATTTTTGTTATTTGAACGTTTTTGATTTTTAAATCAAGAATCTTATCAGCAAATTTGTCTTCATATAAAATTAATTTTAAATCAAATTGTTTAGCATAGGATTTGAATGCTTCGGCATCAGCATTAATTGGAATTGGAACGACGACATTTCCTCCTGCCATAATTGCTAAAGCAGCAACTTCAAACCAATAACCATTTGAACAAATTAAAACCATTTGAACAAATTAAACCAATATTTTGCTTTTCTAACCCTAAACTCTTAAAGTATTCTATTGCCTTAACAATATCATTAAAGACTTCCTTATAGGAAGCAAGTTTACCATCCGGTTTACATATTGCTTTGGTGCGATTATATGATCTATAACAAAAATTAACTAATTCTGCAACAGAATTAAAATCTACTATTGCATCGAATGTTCTAGGAATAGAACAAAATTTTCGTAAATTTTTTGGATCAGTAGATATCATATTATTTTTTTTATTGTTTGCCAATATTTTTGAAGCTTTACTTCTTCATCATGGGCGATATTAGTTATCTGTTCAAGTTCTTGGATTGCTGGCTTTGCACCTCTAATATACTTTTTTACTTTAATTCCATTCCCAACTATTACTCTAAACTTGTTATATCACTTTTTTCTTGGAATGATATAAATAGGCAAGATGTCGGCGCCAGACACAGCCGCAATTAAAGATAGACCAGACTTAAATTGCCTAATTTGATCTGTCTTTTTAACTGTAGCTTCAGGAAAAATTCCAAGTGCATGGCCTGAATTTATTATGTTGATGGAATCTTCAACAATATTTAAATTTATATTTTCTTTGTCGACCATTACACAATTTAATTTATTAAAAAGTAGTTTAGATAACTTTTTCTTGTATAAGGCTTTGGTTGTTAAAAAGCAAATCCTCCTAGATTTTACCGCCAACATCATAATCATTGGATCAATAAATGTTGAATGATTTGCGCAAATTATCAAATTACCTTTGAAAACATTTTTGGGCCTTTTGCCAGAGATATAAATTTTTTTGACTCTTACAAAAAGTGCGCCAGTAAGAAAACCAAAAAATCTTAAGATGTCATAAAAAAACATCTTTGGATCAAATATTTTTTTAAATTTACTTACTTTGCGCATCTTAATTGATCCAGCATTTGCTGAATTTTGTTTTTTAATATAGTTGTTAATGTAGATTATATTTTCTTTAATCGATTTATTTTCAGACCAAAGTGCATTGATATTGATTGGTTTACCAATCATTATTTTTGTTTTTTTGCTTATATTTCTTTCGATTTTTTCCATAAATTTCGTTAGTTGCAACAGGAATTATTGGTGTGTTTGTTTGAAGTGAAGGAAGGATATAAGATGACTTAAATTCTAATAAACCTCGGTTCTTTTACACACCATTTATGAATGATTCGGGGAAGAAAAGACAAACCTTTCGTTTGTTTAAAAGCTTCTCCACTTTCTTTAAGAAAGCAAAATCATGATCATCTCTTCTGACTTTAATTGCTCCTATTTGCGGTAGAAACAACTTGAGTGATTTAAGTTTGTAAAGAACATCAGCTGTTACAACATAAATATCACGAGACATAAATGTATACATTATTAATGGAAAATCATAGATTGATGTGTGGTTTGATACTATCGTAGCACCACCTTTGATTTTTCTTAATGATTTATCATTATCTTCGTAATATATATTTTTTCTTAAAGCAAGTGCCTGAATTGGTCATCCAGTCGCTTTAACAAACCACAAGAAAGGTTTAAACATGTTTCACCTCTTTTGAAACGACCAGATTGATCTTACTTTGAATGATACTGTTGCTAATGCAATTTAATCCAATCGCTGATGTTATAACAACTAACACAGTTAGTGGTTTTGTTTTAATGCCAAGCTTGTTTGCTTTCTGAGTTATTGTCTTGTTAATGGAATAAGCTAGATAACCGCCAAAAGGGATGAAAACAAAAGCAAGCAAGGCAAGCCATTTAATAATCTTTTTTTCACCCATGATGTTGTTAGCATCGATTAATGATATATTTCAAATATGTCCAAATATTGATGCGGACAAGACCCACAAGGCATCATACACAAGAAGACTATTTGCTTCAAGTTTATTTGTTTGTTTATTTGCCTCAGGCAAATATTTGTTTAATTGCTTTTGACTAACATACAATGTGCCAATTGTTTTCAATGTGTAATTTTTAGGCATTAAGAAACACAAAAAGAAACCTAAAAGACTGAAAACAAAAACAATAATCGGAACGATGCTAGCACCCAAATTAAACACTGTATCAATGTTAGGCAAATTAAATATTTTAGCAGCATCATCAATGTTATTAGCTTTAATAATTCCTGAGACAGAAGTTGAAAAGAAAAAGTTTTTAACATTTTCTCAAATTAAGCTTGAGCTTAAAGCTCCCGCAATTGATGTTGTAACTGCTTGACCTGCAAAATACATTGCTAAATGATTCTTTCCTGTCAATGTTTCTTCAACAGTAGAAATTTGACTTGGTACTAGGTATGTCATCATAAAGAATGATCCGATTGAAAAACTTCCAATAATTCCACCAATAGCAGTTATTAACATTTTTGGAACAAGTTGATTTCCTCAAAATAATCTTGAACCAAAGAAGAAACAAACAATTGCTATTGAAAATAGCAACAGTGACATTTGATATGAGAATCTAATTCCATATCTACTTTTAATTTTGTTATAGAAATATAACATCAATGGTACTGGAGCAAATGCACAGGTGTTTACAATTGATATTTGCGTTCCGTTTAAACCTGTTCCAACTTCTTCCATTGCAATCATCGATACCAGGAATAATTGCAATCCAAAGAAAGAACAACAATTAACAATCAATCATCTTCTAAATTGCTTGTTCTTTGCTGTAAGAGATACTGATTCGATAAAACCAACTTGCTTTTGGTCATTTAATCTAACAATGTGATAGCCCTTGACTATTATCTTGTTTTCTCACTTTGTTCCCTCTTTAATCATGAACAACGGAATTATCATTGTTAGCATTAATGGTAAACTATACCAAACAAATTTATCAATATGGAAATTTGGGTCTGCTTCCCAAATTGATTTACAAATAATAGGAACCAATGCATATGTAATAACATCAAAGAATGATTTATAGCTACTGATTCTGCTTTTTTGTTGTTCAGATACACAAACTGTTGATAAACTACCATAGAATGCAATTAAATTCATTGTGTACGTAGCAAAGAAAACTAACGACCAAATAAATATCCAAACTGTGTTAATTGTTTGCCCATTCACGCCACCAATTGGATATCAAAAGCAAACCAAAACTAACAACCATTGGGATGAAGCAAATCGCAATTGGTAATTTTCGATTACCCCATCTCGTTCTCAATTTGTCAGTTAAATGCCCTAGCGGGATATCGATTATTCCATCAAAACATCTAGCAACAATTCAAAGAATTGGAAAGATTGTAGTTAATATAAGTGGAACAGCAGTTATAGTTGTTCATGAGTTAAACGATTGCGCTGCGGGGTTTATTGCTCCAGTAAAATAGGCACCAAGAATCGCCATAAAAAAGTTTGGTCCAAAACCACTTGATGAAAACAACAGTTCTTTTCAAGGTTTGTTTAAAGTAACAAACTTTTTGTTATTAGCCACCACGATTAAACCCGCCTTTCGTTAGCAATTATGTATGTTGCCATTTGGTTAATGCTACGCATATTATTGTTATTTGAAACAATGTCTAGTCCAAATTCGTTTTGAAGTTGGACTAGAATTGTCAAGTAATCTAGACTTGTAGCACCATAATCAATTATTATGTCTTTATCTATAGATAAATCATTTAAATTTTTATTAAGAACTATTGCAATGATTTTCTTTACTTTGTTAACAATCTCTTTATTGATATCATTTGTTGATAAGTTTTTTATTTTATCGTGTAATTGCGATATTGGATATAGTTTAACTTCGTTATTCTTTATCTTATCAATTAATAACTTTCTACTAACTTTTACTGATTTATCACTTCTGATTGGTTGATCAGTATAGTAAATAGATTGGATAAAAATATTATTTTTTCTGCAAGCTTTCAAATTGTTATTAAGTTCTTTATCAATTTGTTGTAAATTGAAATATGTGACTTTTGGTCTGATTTGCAAAATCAAAGCTATTTGATTGTTGATGTTCAATATTGAAAAATTGATAAGTGTTGAAAAGTTTAATTTCTTTTCAATGATGTCGGGATTAATTTTTTCTCCATTAGAGCAAATGATTACATCATCCTCTCTACCATTTATATAGTAATTGCCCTTTTTATCAACTGAAGCAATATCTAATGTATTAAACCAGTTGTTTGCTACTTCCGCTTTCTTTCCATCCATATTTAATAAATATGAACATGATGATTGAGATTTTACAAATAGAATGTTATTTTCTATTTTAGTTTCGTAACTTCCAAAAGGTTTTCCTACTGATCCTGTCAATCTAACTTTTGGTTTGGCTGATAATTGGCAAGAAACAATTCCTAGTTTGCTCATACTATATCCATTAGCTAAGGGATAACCAATAGCGTTAAGTATTTTTAAGGTTCTTTCAGGAATATAACTTCCTCCTGATATAAGAAAATTAACAGACTTACCAAATGATTTGTTAATTATTCTTCTAAAAATCAATCTCGCAATTTTTTTGCCAAACTTAGGAAAAATATTTTGCAAACGAATACTACGAGCAAAAGCTCGTGAAACTGATTTTTGTTTTCTTATGGGCAACAACTTAATTTGTCTATCTATCTCTTTAACTATTGAGTTTCAAAATAATGGAATTGAAAAAATATGAGTGACTTCAAATTTTTGAACCGTCTCTACAATGCTATTTGAAGATAAATTTGGAAGAAAAACAATTGTTCTACCAAAAACGGAAAACCATAGGAAGGTAGCAACCAACCCAAATATATGGCAAAATGGTAAGAAAGCTAAAAGCTTTAATTTGTGTTTATAGTGTTTTTTAATTTGTGGACATTTTTTAATAATGTTTCCAGCATTTTTTAATTGTTCCAGAATGTTTCGTCCAGAATAAACACATATCTTGCAATTTAATGTTGTCGCTGTAGTACATAATGCAATTTCATCAGCCCAATATTCATTGGACATTTTATTTAACGAACAAATTTCTGGAATTAAATTGCAACCATTAATTATTATTTTGTTAGCTTCTATATCTTTGCTTAATTCTTGTTGTGTAACAACATAATTAACATTCAGTAATTTAATAATTTTGTTGTTTAAGAATGATGGAAATCTTTCATTTAGTAGAACAACTTTATATCCAGCAATTAGAGACCCCAGAACACGGCTACTTAATTTATGCTATTAGTCACCAAAATACCAACGAAGTTTCCGCTCTTATCGTTGATTTTATCTTTTAGATAAGTGGCCATTTGATAACTATATTGTTCAATTTGTTTGTATGAAACAGATATGTTTTTGAAATTCCTAGAAAACTGTGCAAAAACACGATCACTTTGATCGTGAATTATGTTAAAAATGGATTCAAATGTACCATTTGAATCATTTAGTTATTTAGTTTTGTATTTTATGTACTTCCGTAAGTTTTCCATTGCAGATTATATTTATTATATAAATATAATCTGCACTAATGAATTAACTCATTAAATAAATTAATATATAAAAAGTGTTATAATAGAAATGTGAGTTCGTCAAAGAGTTTTTTGCCGCACGGTAAATCACATATCCCTTTATCAATCATATTATGGTCTTTGTTAATGGTAGTGCCATGATCAGTTTTTAACTTTGTTCCTGGATTTTTGGTATTTACAGATTCGTTTCCTATTTCAAATTCATCATTTTTTATTGCGTTCAATGAACAATATTTGTGACAAAGCGCTTCTCAGTCTTTCAATACAGGCTTATATGTTGCCGCAATATTTTACTGATGTTTTAATGTTTTTGGTTTGCTTGCATCAATTTTTTTTGGATGATTATTTGTTAGAAACACCATTTTATATTTGACTCATTCGAGGTGGTATAAGAATATTTTGAACGGTCACACAAAAATAATTAATAGTTGTAAGGGCTTAAAGTTTAATGACAAGGTTGCGATGGTTGTTCCAACATGCAACGATTTTTTACCTAACACTATTCTTCAGACAGCCAAGCAAACATATAAAAATATTGATATTTGAATTTCGGATGATTCATCAAAAAAAGATGTTATAGACGCGATTGACTCTTTTTGCAAAGATCACGGTTTCCGTGTTTTGCATCGAGACACTGAACATAAAAAGAAACATCCAACAAAAGTTGGAAATTTGTATTTTTTCTTAGAAAAAGTTGGTTACAAATACGATTATATTTTTGAAAATGATTCAAGCTCAATTGTTACAAGTAGTTTTGTTGAAAATTGTATGTGTTATTTTAAAACGCCGTTATGGCAACACGATAAAGATGGTGGAATTATTTCTAACGGTAGTTTTTATGGTGTTAAGAACCTTATTAGTTTTCTAAATTCAAAATCACTTCAATTTAGTGAATCAATTGCTTGTGGTGGTGGAGCGAACCAATTGCTAGGTGGCCCGGTAATGAGTAACGGTTGAGGAGCTATGTATAAAACTGAAACTCTCAGAAAAATACCACTTGAGAAAGTTGAATGTCCGATTTGTGATTCTGCTCGAGGTCTCTGACTTACACTTAATGGATATCAAAATTATTTGAATCCTTTCGATTTTACTGCCAAGATGAGCCCACAAAATATGGAAGCACTTAAAAACCAAAAATTAAAATGAAACGGTGGCGATGTCTTTCTTTTTAGAAACGGTTTAATTAATAGCAAATATTCTAATATTAAAACTAACATTTATGTGAAATCTTTTGCTTGAAATACTGATTTAATGATACCAATAACGTTCGTTTTGCTCATAGGTAATACTATTCTAGCTGCCATTTTGAATTTCTTTTACGTCAACATTACTTCAATAATTATTGTTACAGCATTTTATGTCGCTTTTGGATTGCTCTTGCTTGCCATATTTATTAAATATAAATGTAGTTTTAAATTTTTTATTGCATTAGTTTTTTCGGGGATTGGTGAAGCCGCTATTATTTATAAGCGAGCATTGCAGATAATTGTGAAAGGATATATTTTACACACTTGATCATCTGGTGCCGTCACAATAAAGAATACATATTCTACGACAACAAAACAAAAAATTAAAATGAGTATTTTTGATTTGCTCATAATTTTGCTTTTGCTTGGCTCATGTTTAACAATGAACTTTCTTTTACCTCACCTTAATAAATTTGTTATTTGAGTTCAAATTTTTGTTCTTTTTGCTGGTCCATCACTTCTGTATTTAATTTGCGTTTGATTTGGAGAGATAAAAACATCTATTGGATATGATGATAAGATGAAAGAATATAATTTTTGATTACAAGATTTCAGATATAAGTACGTTAAAGAAACTGAAATTTGAAAGAGACAACATCCGAATGAATAGACAAAAAACACCATATTTGGTGTTTTTTCTTTTTTTTGTTAGATGTATCAATTACTTAATAACTAATTTACTAATTTCACTGAATAATTTCTTGTTTTTTGGATCAATTAAGAATTTTATGGTTCCATCTTTACCTTGAGCAAGTTTTTCATCCTTGAAATAGAATCACGAACCTGCTTTTTGAATAATGTTCATTGCAATAGCATTATCAATTATTTCTCCAACATTATCAAAGCCTTTGTTGAAATAAATATCTAAATAGCATGATTGCATTGGTGGTGCAACTTTGTTCTTAACAACTCTTGCTAAGGATCTAATACCAACAATGTTAGTTCCGGATTTAAGCGCTTCTATTCGTTTTAGTTCTATTCTTAAACTAGAATAGAATTTCATGGCTCATCCACCTGGTGTTGTTTTGTTATCACCAAACATTATTCCGACTTTTTCTCTTATTTGATTAATAAAGATTACAGTTGTTTTATATTTGGCCATTACAGTTTGTAATATCCTTAGGCCTTTAGACATTAGTCTAGCATGAAGACCGATGTTTTGATCTTCATATTCACCATTTAGTTCTGCTTCAGGTACTAAAGCAGCCACTGAATCAACTACTATTAGATCAATCATACCAGTTTTAATTAAAGCTTCTACTATTGCAAATGATTGTTCTCCGGTTTCTGGTTGGGCAAGTAACAGTTTCTTGCTATCAACACCGTTTGCTATGCAATATTTTTGATCTAGAGCATGTTCAACATCAACATATGCACATTTACCACCAGCTTTTTGGCATTGAGCAACGGCTTGCAATGCTAAAGTAGTCTTTCCACTACTTTCATTACCATATATCTCAATTATTCCACCCTTTGGGTAGCCACCAACGCCGATTATTTTGTTTAGATTAATACTACCAGTTGGTATTACTTCACAATTAGCAGCTTTATTATTATCAAGACTAATAATTGAACCCTTGCCAAATTGGGTTTCTAATTCTTTTATTGTTTGTTCAAATATTTTTTGATTTTCCATTTTGTATTTGTTCTCCTAATATCTCTTTGACAAAAAATATTTAAATTTTTGAAAAATTTAACTTTGGCCTAAAAAACTGGTTTAAAAATGAGTTTGGTAAATTTGTCGTAAGCCCGCATAAAATGAGGCCGGACGACAAATTTTTAAATGGCAAATAAGCAATATTTTTTAAACAAAAAATTTTTTCAAATTTTGTCATTTTTTGGTTGTTTTTGACCATAGTTATTGTTTTAGGCCCTTAATCAAGTCTCAAAGTTTATTGTAGACAAAAGCTACACATTGGTTAATTGTATCAACTCTATTCTTGTATGAAGAATTAAATTGATAAACATATTGTTTATCAAATAAGTTAATACAAATGTAGGCCATCCCACTAGCTTGGCCTTCAATTGGGTTGGAAGTGGAAGCATTACCCGTTACTGATATAGAGATGTCGGTCTTGAAACCTTTTTGACATCCATTAGCCATTTCTTTTGCACATTGGCTAGAAACTGTACCATACCTATCAATTAATTCTTTGCTAACTTTAGCAAACTTCATCTTTGCATCAGCATGATATGTAACTAGTGAGCCAATGAATACTTTGCTAGCATGCTCAACTAAAACTAGGTTGGCAGCTACAGCCCCACCAGTCATGCTTTCGCATGTAGATAAAGTTAAATGAAGTTCATTTAACTTCTTAATTATTTGTTCATTAATTTTGTTGAGCATTATTGTTTAATTGTTTTCTTATGTCAAGTAAATAGATTATTCCTGAAGCAATCGAAACTATTGTTGCACAATATAGCAATAATTGTTGAATTGTTCAGTAGAATGAATTAGTAATATCTGATCCATTGTTAGCAAAGACAAAGAAAATTAGGATTATTCCTGCCATTTGCAGTACTGTTTTAGCTTTGCCTCAGAAGTTAGCAGCAATAACAATATCTTTTTTTGCTGCAACCATTTTTGCTGCATCAGTAATAACATCGCGAGCAATCATAATTACTGGAATAGCAACAAAAACATATCCACCTCAAGCAAAACATATATGTGTTGAATTAATCAACACTTTATCAGCTATTGGGTCTCAGAACTTGCCAAAATTAGATACCCAATTATTCCTTCTTGCTAGAAATCCATCAAGTCAATCAGTTATGCTAGCAATAACAAAGATAATTCCTGCTAATAAGAAAAACAAAGTTATTTTAGCAACATATTGACTTGGTCACCAATGTGGTGCATCAAGTCAATACAATAATTTGTTGGCATTGCTTATACCTAATTGTTCACTATAGTGATTTAGCATTAAAAAAACAACAACAAAGACTGCTAAAACCATTCTAACAACTACCAAGATGTTAGGAATGTTTTGTTTACAAAATATTTTCTTTTGATGTTGTTCTTGCATAAATTAGAATTTTAATTCGCCTTCGAAACGAGGAAATGGGATAACATCTTTAATGTTATCTACACCAGTAATGTACATTAGGATTCTTTCAAAGCCTAATCCATAACCAGCAGATCTAAAGTATCCATATTTTCTTAAATCAAGATATCATTGTAGACCTTTAGTGTCAATATTCATTTCTTGACAACGTTTAACTATCTTATCATAGTTATCTTCCCTTTGGCTACCGCCAACTATTTCGCCAACTCCTGGAACTAGTAAGTCACAAGCAGCAACTGTTTTACCATCAGAGTTAGCTTTCATATAGAAAGCTTTAATCTCTTTAGGAAAATTCATTAAGAATACTGGAGCACGAAAGTGCTTTTCACATAAGCATCTTTCATGTTCTGATGCAAAATCTTTACCAAAGAAAATGTTGCTATCTTCAAATTTGTGACCATTAGCAACTGCTTGTTTTAAAATTTCAACAGCATCTTTGTAGTCTAATCTAACAAATTTTTCATTAAGAAGTTTTGTTAAAACTTCATAAGTGTTATTGTTGTATTTTTTGTTAAGGAATTCAATTTCATCTTTACATTTAACTAAAACTTTACCAACAACATTCTTGAACATTTGTTCAATTAAAACCATTAATTGTCTTAGATTGTAAAAGTTTATTTCAGGTTCAACCATTCAGAATTCAGCCAAGTGTCTATTTGTGTGGCTTCTTTCGGCTCTGAATGTTGGACCAAAAGTATAAACTTTTTTCATACCTAAAGCATAGCTTTCAGCATTCAATTGTCCAGAAACTGTCAAACCAGCTTTAGCACCTTGGAAGAAAGGGTTAGTTTGATCATCTTGAATTACAAAGTTTTCACCAGCACCTTCGCAGTCATTACTTGTAATGATTGGGCTAGCCATGTAGATGAAACCTTTTTGGTGGAAGAAATTATGAATAGCAAACGCTAATTCAGTTCTTACTCTTTGAATTGCTTGAGTCGATGTTGCTCTTGATTTTAAATGAGCAATTTCTCTCAAGAACTCATTTGAGTGTTCTTTGTTTTGTAAAGGATAATCTTCATCAGCAAGCTTAAGAAGTTTTACTTCTTTAGCTTCTAGTTCAACACTTCCAGGTTCTTTACCTTGTTTTAGATTACCTTTAACTTTAATTGCTGAAGCTAATCTAAAACCTTTAATCTTTTCAAAGTTAGCAAGATTATCTGGTTTACAAACAATTTGTAAATTTTTGATTGTTGTACCATCGTTCATATCAATGAATACGATTTTACCACTATCACGGTTAAATTTTACTCAACCTTCAGTAGTTATTTCTTGACCAATTAACTTTTGGTCTTTAATTGCTTTTGCTATATCAACATGTCTCATAGTTTTTTTCACCTTTTTCGTAGTTATTAAATATTATATTAATATTTAATTGTTCTTAATTACTTTAACCAAAGCTGGTTTAAGAATGTGGTCATAAAGCTTGTAACCAATTTGTAAAACTTCAACAATTGTGTTATTTTGTTTGCTTTGATCGGCAACAGTTTCAAAACATTCCATTGTGGCTGGATCAAATTCTTTACCGATTTCTGGTTTGATTGGAGTAATGTGCCATCTACTAAGAATATTGTGAAACTTTGTTAATAACATTTTAAAACCTTTTTGGTAATTAACAAGTTTAGGATCAGTTAAAGGATAATTGCAGGCATTTTCAAATTCAGCAATAACATCAATTAGATCGAGTGCTTGATCTTTTATTGCGTATTTCTTAGCTTCAGCTAAGTTAGCTTTAAACTTTACATCATTTTCTTCAATTTTAGCTTTGATCAAACTGTTAGCTTTAGTTTCAGCTTGGCTAACTAAATCCTTGAAGCTTTGTTCTAATGCTAATAATTTATTATTAGCCTCATTTGTTTTAGCTTGTTGTGAAGAAATTTCTTGGTCTTTAGCTTTAATTTGTTGTTCAAGATCAATTATTTTCTTAGCTAATTTAGATGCCTCAGACTCAACAACCTCTTTTTCTTGTTTTGGTGTTGTTTCTTTCTTAGGTTCTTTCTTTGGCTGTTTATTTTTACTCATTATTCAATCTCCTTTTTAGCTGCATCATAATATTTTTCAACTTGCTTGTTCTTTTTGTTGCCAGAATATATTTCATTTAAAATTTTTAACTCTTGCTTTGAATATTTATTTGGAGATGCATATTTGATTATGGCAATTAAATCACCGTTGCTAGAACCAAAGGTTCGATTCTTACCGCCTTTTATTCCTTTACCTGATAAGGTAATCTGGCTGCCATCAGCTGTTGCAGGAGGCAAATTAATTGTTTCAAAACCGTAAGGTGTTGGAATTTTAATTTCTCCACCAGTTAATGCTTGTAGTGGATCAACCGAAACTTGGGTATAAATTGTTCCACCACTTTTTTGGAAGATCTTACTTGGTTTAACATTTATACGAATGTATAAGTCACCAACATATTGGTTAAAGCTATTACCTTTTCCAGCAATTTTAACAACTTGTCCATCTTCAACACCTGGATCTGTTTCAATCTCAAGATTGATTAGTTCTTGAAGATATTTCTTACCCTTACATTTGTCACATGATTTTTTAACTATTTTTCCAGTGCCGTTACAATGCGGACAAGTAGTTTGGCTTTGCATTATGCCAAATGGTGTACGACGTGATTGAATTAAAATTCCAGTTCCATTACAATGTGGACAAGTTGTTTGTGCACCTTCTCCCTTGCTTACACCCGTTCCACCACACTCATCACAGGCTTTTTTGATTCTTAATGTAACATCACGTTTAGTTCCAAGAACAGACTCTAAGAAATCGATATCGATTTCTGTTTGAATATTTAATTCATAAGGGATAACTACTCTATCGCTTTTGGTTCTTCTTGCTCTTCTTGAACCACCAAATAAACCAGAGAAGATATCGCCTAAATCATCATCTTGGTCACCACCAAATGAAAATTTAACCCCTCCTTGGCCACCAAAGAATTGATTAAAGATATCAAATGGATTACCACTACCAGTAGAACCTTGTTGGTTTAGACCTTCAAAACCATATTGATCATATGTTGCTCGCTTTTCTTTATCAGATAAAACAGCATAAGCTTCATTTATTTCTTTAAATTTTTCTTCAGCATCAGGTGATTTATTTCTATCTGGGTGATACTTCATAGCAAGACGTCTAAACGCCTTCTTGATGTCTTGTTCTGAAGCATCTTTAGATATTTCTAATACTTCGTAGTAGTCTCTTTTATTTGCCATAAATTAATATATATTTATATATTATACTAGAAAATTAGCACTCACGTTAAAAAAGTGCTAATTTGTTTTCTAGATTATTTAGATATATCTACGCTTTAGTTTTAAGAACTTTTTTGATTATTCTGATTCTTTCAGGATCAGTTTCATCATAATTTAACATATGTAAAAGTTCTTCTTTTGTATATCCACGAATTTCGTCTTCGTATGTTTCGTTATTATTAACAGTAATTTTTTCTGTTGCTTCTGCTTTTAATTTTTCAATGGCCATATTAATTCTCCTTTATTTTTATTTCTTGGTCGTTTTCTTTTAGAATTTCTTGAGTTGATTTGCTTGCTGTTGTTACCTGTTTCATTAGTTGGTCATATTCTTCAATGCTTTGGTCAACTACAGGTTCAAACTTAATTGTTGGTTCGGTGTTAATCGTGGTTATTTGTTCAAAGCCCGCCTCGAGGTTTCCTCCTGAAAGAAGATATGATATCTTGATTTTATTCTCATCATTGTACTCGACACCAACAGCCAGAACTATTTTGTCATTCTTGGTGGCTTTGGCAAAGCCAATCCTTATGTCATTAACAATGTTGGGCGGTGCTTGTTTAGACAATAAGATGTTGATTATTGCTTGTTTACAACCAATCGTTTTAATATCTGTTAAACTATTATCAATCTGCTTTGCAAGGGTTTGTTCAATCTTTGCTTGCGATAAGTCAGCCATGTCTAGTTCGACTCGATCACCAATAAAATATTGGTTGGTAGAGAAGAATGTCTTTAGGTCTGCAAGCGTAATATTGATTTGCCCAGGCGCAAAGATTATTTTTACTATATCCTGAATGATATTAACTATTTTTTGGTTAGCAGTATGATAAATATCATAGAAGCTAATTCCTGGATTAACATTTAAGATTTTATCATTGCTAATTGTGCTAACACAATCACTATTTGTTGATAGTGTTTGGAGGCTATTGAATGCTTGGTTGTAGATTTGGTTGCCTTCAGATGAAATTGAAGGTAAATTAGCAATCGAGATTGTTATTATTCCTAGGTCTTTAGCTATTTTAGCAAGTTCAGGAGCCGCGCCAGAACCCGTTCCCTTGCCGAGACCAGCAATGATAAACAATAAGCTTGTACCGACCAATTCTCTGCTTATAACTTCACCATCATGTAGCAAGGCTTTTCTTGCCACATTTTGATTTGATCCCGAACCATAACCTTTTAGTTCGTCTTTATTTAATAAGAACAAATTCTTAATATGTTTTGTGTTTCTTAAAGAAACAATGTCGGTATCAAACGCGTAAAGTGTTGCTCATTCATTAATTGATTTATTGGTTTGTGCTAAATAATCAACTATGTTGCAGCCAGCAGTTCCCACGCCGATTATTTTGATGTCAAACTCGTTGCTTTGGCGACCAAAAGTAAGATCAATATTAGAAAATATATGATCTTCGTCTTTGCTAGTAGGAATTAAGTATTCTTTATTTTCTTCCATAATTCCTCCTTACGCCCCAAGCTCCATAGCTTGTAATTTGCTTTCAAAAGCAAATTGATTCATGTCTTTGTCAAGGTTAATGTTAGCCAAACAAATAAGTTTTTCTATTGGCAAGTTTGTGAAACCAAGATCGCTGGCAACAAAATCAAAATCTGGAATTTGGTTGATTTGATTGTTAGCAATAACACTAACATTTTGGAAGTGACTAAAATCAATTTTATTATTGATTTGTTGTTTTATTTCATTGCGATAAACTCTTAATAAGTCACCAAGCTTGATGTTTTTGAAAGCTTTGCTTTTCAAATCATAATTATTAGAAATTGTAATATCAAGATTATTATTGATAAGTAGCTCATTAGCTACTTTAAGTGCTTCATTAATTCTGTTTGGTTTAATTTCCAATGTCTGGGAGATAGCATTTTCAATTCTTGATCAATCTAAGTCAATAGCATTGACTTTGCTCAACTTGCCCCCATAATAATGACAAGCAGCAACGACGTTGTCGTTGATATTAAGAACTAATTCAATTTGTTCTTTATTTTGTTTTAACAAAGTATAGATGTTGTGCGAACTTGTAATTTTGATATTGCATTTCTTAACTTCGTTAATAAAACGTTTATATGTTATGTAGTCGCTTGCGCAAATATTGGCATTAATTGTTGCACTTTGTGTTGCATCATCGTATACAACACCTAAGAAATTAATTTCATTAACAAATTTATTGTTAATTTTGGCAATCTTAAAGATTTCTTTAGTAATATCGTGTTCATCACTACATGCAGCAAACTCTTGGTTAGTCATTTGTCAATTAGTTACTTGGTTATCATCGAATATCATTTGAACATTTTTGATGTTGAAGCCAAGGAAGTTTGCAGCATTAGTTAATAGTTCTGAAGTTTTTGCTTGCAAATTATCGATATTCATGTTGACTTGGTCAGCAAAAAGAATGTTGTTTTCGTTTTCAACATTTTTCATTACAATAAGAGCAACATTGCTCTTACTAACGAATAACATCTTTCTAATTTGCTTTGAGTCTTTCATAATTTAATTTAAATTTTTTCTAATATTCTTAATTTTGCACTGTGGCTTCTTCTGTTTGTTTCAATCTCAGATTGAGATGGAATAATTGGTTTTTTGGTAATAAGTTTGAACTGGGGTTTAGTAATCTTACTAATCGGAGCAGCTTTTCCATATAAGTCTTTGGGCTGAGATAGATTCCGAAAGTAATTTTTAACAATCCGATCTTCCAAGGAATGAAAAGTAATTACACATAATCTTCCAGTTTTATTAAGTAAAGCTATTGCTTTTTCTAATCCTTTTGCTAGAACTTCTAATTCATTATTTACTTCGATTCTTAGCGCTTGAAAGTAAATTTTCGCAGGATGTTTTCTAATTTTGCTTCCTGGGCAACAATCAGCGATTATGTTAGCTAACTCAATTGTTGTTTTTATTGGTTCTTCTTCGCGATAATGAACAATTGCATCAACTACTTTAGTAGGATTTGTCACTTCCCCATATTTTTTAAATAATTCGATTAATTGTGTGCGCGTGTAATTATTAACTATATATTGTGCGTCACGTCCTTGATTATTCATGCGCATATCTAATGGACCATCAAGTTTGTAACTAAATCCTCGTTTTGGATCATCAAACATTAAACTGCTTACGCCCAAGTCTAGCACAATTCCATCAACTTTGTTGGCAACTAACTTATTTAAGTTAGCAAAGTTACCATGAATGATATTTACTCTTTTATCATCATCAAATAGATTATGAAGAGCATTAATTGCATTAATGTCTTGATCGATGCAGATTAGTTTTCCTTGGTCAAGCTTGCTTAAAATTTCCTGACTATGGCCACCAAAACCTGCTGTTGCATCAACATATAAACCATTTGGTTTAATGTTTAGTCCAGCTATTACTTCGTTGAGAAGAACTGGTGTATGAATTCTACTTTGGTGCAACTTCATCGTCAATTCTTTCTGCTACTGATTCAAACTTGCTGTCAGTTTCTGCTTGGAATTTAGCATATGTTTTAGCATCTCAGACCTCAAGTTTGTTTCCTAAACCGATAATTACAACATTCTTTTTTAGTGATGCTAGCTTTGCTAGAACTTCAGGAATAAGGATACGGTTTGCCTTGTCAAGTTCAATTTCGCTACTGTTAGCTAATATTTGTCTTGCAAGGATACGTGAGTCTTTTTTATTTGGAGAGTAAGATAGGATTTTTTCAGATCATATTTCGAAGTCTTCTTGGCTTCTTAATTCTAAGCATCCTTCGAAACCTTTAGAAGCAACAACAACACGATGAGAAAATTTTTCTACTAACTTAGTTGGTAGACTTAAACGATTTTTATCATCGATTATGTGTTTGTAAGTTCCAAGGAATAGCATTTCCCACTTTTCTCCACTTTCTCCCACTTATTATATATTAAAATTAAAAAATATAAAAAAATTTTTGTAAATATTAACTCTGTTAATATTTAAGTGCGCACGAAAAAAAGCGCATGCGCAAGCACACGCTTTTAATAAGGAAAAGCTAATTGCTTATTGTTCGAAATGGTTAGCAGCTAATAAATAAAGTAAGAAACTTAAGATATTTACAGGCGTATTCTTATATACATGCGTACCAGCAATATCAAAGTGTGTAAAGTCCTTACATGCACAGAATTCCTTTAGGAATGCAGCTGCTTGACCGTTTGAACAGTTGCGTTCTTTGCAACCGTTAGCACAATCAGCAATTTTGCTGGATTTATTAACCATTTCATAGTATTCTGGATAAAGAATCAAACTATTTACTAGATCTCCAGATAGTTTAGCTACAGCTTTAATAGCTTTTGATGTAGCTTCGCTAGTTGATCAGAATGGGGTTGAGAAATGACCAAAAGCCAATTCTGATAAACCAGTTAATGTAGCAACAGTAAATAACTTTGTTATTTTGTAATGCTTGTTAGCATAACCAATAGCATCAGCTAGGATTAATCTACCTTCTGAATCAGGAGAAGTTATTTCTACAGTTCTACCGGTAGATGATGTATATACATCACCAACAACCATAGATCTAGAACCAACCATGTTTTTAGCAAGTGGCAAAATGCCAACAACATTAACTCGTTTTTTCATTGATGCTAAAGCAAACATTGTTCCAAAGACACTGGCTGCGCCAGTCATGTCTTGGTTCATGTTTTCCATGAATTTACTTGGTTTGATTTCATAACCACCAGAATCAAACATAATACCTTTTCCAATATAAGCAAAGGTATCTTTGCTTTTCTTGTTATTAAAGTATTCAAGAACAACCATTGCTGCTGGTTCATCGCTACCTTTATTTACAGCTTGGATTAATCCACAATTTTCTTTTTGTAAATCTTTAAGAGTCAACACTTTGACTTTTAAAGCTTTGTTTCCTGTAGCAGGAACCAGTTTCTTTATTTCCTTAACAAAATCAGTAATTCCTAAGTAATTGCTAGGTAGTGATTGATAATGTCTTGCTAAATCAAAACCAACACACGTTCTTGCACCACTATAAACTATGTCTTTATGTTTAGGACTGTAAATTAAATTTACAGATGTATTAGTTGGTTTTGATTTTAAAGAAAACTTTTTATCAACGAAAGCTTGAATCTTAGAAATGATGATAACAGCTAATGAATATTTGCATTCAAATTTATAGGCATCTAAAAAGCTGCCTATATTAAAGGTAATATCCTTATTAGGATATTTTAGTAAAGTATCAGATAATCTTCGGGCAAAGTATCGAGAACACATTGGTTGTTTTGCAAAAACAAAAGTGATAGTTTTGCCTTCTGTTTTAATCTCATCTTTTTTTCCGGAGATAGCCTTAATTAAAATTGCTTTTTTATTAATTGGTTTGTTGAATGTCATAGTTAGTGTTTTTTCCTTTCTTATAGCTTTCTATTCTTAATTTATTATATTTTTCTTCTATATATTTACGTTTAGCTTTTTGTTTCATCTTATAGATTTGTTGCTTTAGCTTTTTCTTATAACCAGGTTTAACCTTTAGGTTCTTCTTGCTATATAGTTTAGAAATTTCTTTCTTCATTGCTAAATCAACAATTGGTTTAGTTTTATGAACATAAAGTTTCTTTTCAATTAATTCATTATTATCTAAAAGATAATAGGTTCAAGAAACTTTTTGTTCAAGTTTAGCAAGTTGATAATCGTGCTTCTTGTCATAAATGACATAGCTATTTCCTTTATATTTGCTTCTTCCTGTTCTTCCTGAACGGTGTAAATACCAAATATCTTCCTTAGGAAGAGAAAAGGAAATTACGTCGCTAACACCATCAATATCTAAACCACGTGATGCAAGATCAGTGGCAACAAGATATTTGTATTGATTATTATTGAGCTTAGAAAACACTTGTTTTCTTTGTCTTGTTGGAATGTCTTTATGTAGCATTCCAACTTCCAAACCTTTTTCTAAAAGGTTGGAATATATTTTTTCTACTTCATCTTTTGTGCTAGCAAAAATAATACACATGTATGGATTAATTACTTGTAGTAATTGATCAAGAGTTTTATATGGATCATTGTTGTCTTTTAAGTAGACAACACAATGTTTAATATTATTGTTTGTAAAAATATTTTTTTCTAATTGAATGACTTTTAAGTCATTTACTGTTTTTTTAAACACTGATGCAACGTTGGCATTTATTGAAGCTGAACAAAAGACTTTTTGCACATTATTTGTATACAAATCAAGTTTGGAGAAGATATCATTTATTGAGTTAACAAATCCATAATCAATAAGCATATCTGCTTCATCTAAAACAATTTGTTTTAGATTTGAAAAATTCACACCTTTTGCGATCGCTTGACGAATTTTCTCAACTGTTGCAATAACTATTTGGCTAGGATTTTTAACTAAATTATCAACCTTTTCTGCTTTGTCCAATAAAACAATTTTTAATTGTTTATTGAACTTGGTAAAAGCAAGGAAATTATTGTAAATTTGCCAAACTAATTCTTTTGTTGGAGCAATTATTACGTATTGAACAAACTTATCTTGCTCATTAATATTATTAAGAATTGGCAATAAATAACATAGTGTTTTTCCTGAACCTGTTGGCGCAGAAATAACAACATTGTTACCTTGGTTAACCAACTTAAAAGCTTTTTCTTGAACTGGCGTTAGCTCAAGAAAATTATTGTTAGTTAAAGCACTATAAAGCCAAAGCTTTAATGTTAATGATACAAACTTCATAACTAAATAATAAAACTTAGAATTTTTCCTTTAACGAAAATAGTTTTCTTAATTGGTTTAGAACCAATTTGGTTTTTAATTTTTTCGCTAGCTAAAGCTAATTGAACAATTTCTTCTTGACTTGCGTCAATATCAACTTCAAGTGTGTCTCTCAATTTACCATTTATTTGTATTGGTAAAACATATGTTTTAGCCACCAAGAATTTAGGATCAAATTTTGGCCATTTTTCTTTTGTAACTGAAGTTTTCTTGCCGGTTAATTTTTGATACAAATGTTCAGCGATGAAAGGCGCAAAGCAACTTAAAACAATCAAGAAACCAACAAGTTGGTTTTTGTTCAATGCTTTAGCCTTGTAGCAAGCATTGATATAAACCATCATCTTGCTAATAGCAATGTTGAATTTGTATGTTTCAATTGCTTGTCCAGCATCTTTGATGAAGCTGTGGTAAGCTTTAGTTAATTCTTGATCTGGTTTGTCGATGTAGTTTTTGTTTGTCTCAAACAAATTATAAACACGATCTAATCATTTTCTACAACCAGCTAAACCATCGTCAGATCAAGGCATAGTTGCAGTTAATGGGCCCATGAATGCCTCATACAATCTAAGAGTGTCAGCGCCATAGTTTTTAACTATGTCATTAGGGTTAATGACATTGCCACGTGATTTGGACATCTTTTCACCATTTGTGCCAAGAATCATTCCTTGGTTAACAACTTTTTGGAATGGTTCCTTAGAAGGAACAATATCAATATCATATAGGAAACGGTGTCAGAATCTTGCATATAGCAAGTGCAAAACTGCGTGTTCTTGTCCACCCACATATAAATCAACGGGCAATCAACGTTTAAATAAATCAGTAGCAGTTTTGCCATCAAGATCAAGGTATGAACCATCATCTTGCTTTAGCAAATATGCTAGATAATATCAACAACTACCAGCTCATTGAGGCATGGTGTTTGTATCTCTGATACAATCAGTTCCATCAACATTTACTTTTAATCAATCAGATAGGTTTGCTAATGGGCTATGACCATCTTTAGATGGTTTAAAGTTTTTGCATGGAGGTAAAACAACTGGAAGTTGTTTAATTAAATGTGGTTTACTTGATTTGTCAAAGGCAATTGGGAATGGTTCACCTCAATACCTTTGTCTTGAGAAAATTCAGTCTTTTAACTTATAGTTAACAGTTGTTGAACCAAACTTGTTTTTAATGATAAATTCGTTAATTTTTTTAGTTGCATCTTTGATGTTTAAACCATCTAAGAAATCAGAATTAATGTATGGCCCATCACTAGTGATGCATTTTGCTTTTCCTTTAATAACTGGGACAATCTCTAGTTTGTTAACTAAAGCAAAATCATAGTCACGTTTATCGGCAGAAGCAACACCCATGACTATGCCGTTGGCATAGTCATTTAAAACATAATCTGCAACAAAAATCGGAACCTTTTTGTTGTTAACTGGGTTAGTTGCATATGCTCCAGTAAAGACACCAGTCTTTTCTTTTGTTTCTTGTCTTTGAAGTATTGTTTTAGCTTTTGCTTGTTTAATATATTCTTCAATTTTTGCTTTTTGTTGATCAGAAGTTAGTTTTAAAACTAACTTGTTTTCAGGAGCAATAGCAAGAAACGTTACACCAAATATTGTGTCAGGTCTTGTTGTAAATACTTCCAAAGAAGTATTACCAGCTTTAAAAATAATATTTGTGCCAACTGAACGACCAATTCATGAACGTTGAATTGTTTTTAAATTTTCTGGTCAGTCTAGAGTATCTAGACCTTCAAGTAATTTGTCAGCATATTTAGTAATCTTAAGAACCCATTGTCTCATTGGTTTCTTAACAACTGGATAGGAACCACGTTCGGAAACCATTTTACCATTTTCAATTAACACTTCTTCGTTAGAAAGAACTGTACCAAGTTCTTCACACCAGTTAACATCAACATCTTTGATTTCAGCTAAACCCTTTTCAAATAATTTTGAAAAGATTCATTGTGTTCAACGATAGTAATTTACATCGGTAGTATTAACAGTTTTGTTTCAATCAAAACTGAATCCTAAAGATTGCAATTGAGTTTTGAAAACTTCAATATTCTGAATTGTAAATTCAGCTGGATGATTACCAGTTTTAATAGCATATTGTTCAGCTGGTAAACCAAAGGCATCTCACCCAATTGGGTGAAGAACGTTAAAACCATTAAACCTTTTATACCTTGAATAGACATCGGTTGCAGTATAACCTTTTGGGTGGCCAACATGTAAACCTTGTCCTGATGGATAAGGAAACATATCAAGAACATAACATTTTGGTCCTTTTTGATTTGGATCAAAATGATATGTGTCATTCTCTTGTCAGTATTTGGCAATAGTTTTTTCTAATAAATTGTGGTTATACATTTTTTAATACTTAAATATATATAATTATATCTATAAAAATTATTTATGTCTGATACACAAACACTAATTACCCAAATTAGACAAGAACTTGATTCTATCAAGACTTTTATTCAAGCTGATGGTGGTGATGTTAATTTTTTAAGTTTTGAAAATGGAATCTTAACACTGGAGATTTCTGGACACTGCATAGGATGTACAAGTTTTGCTGCAACATATACCTTTGGTATAAAAGAGAACATGAAACAAATTCACCCAGAGATTAATGATGTTGTGTTTAAATTGAAAAAATCGATCTAGCTAGATCGATTTTTCTTTTTTGTTTGTATAGATTGCAACTACTTTTAGTTCAGAAAATTTGTGTTTTATTATGTTTGCCATGAAGTCGGAAAAACAATTTTCAAGGTCATGCCCAACATCTAAGGCGGCTAATTTATAATTAGCCAGATCTTGTCAACCGTGGTGTTTGATATCACCGGTTACTAGTAATATTTTTTGTTTGGTTAGTTGATCAAATTTGCTAGCAAATACCGACAAACCCGCACCAGCACAAATAGCTAGTTTATTGAATTTATCATTTGGTTGAGCGTTAGTTGTTAGTAAACTAACATTGAACAATTTTTTAAAATCACTAGCTATTTGTTTCACTGTTTTGGTTTTACACAATCCAGTAACAAACTTTGCTTTATCGAACCACTTTAGGTTTTTTAAACCTAGTCTTGTTCCGACAACAAAATTCATTCCTTGATCAGCATTGTCAAAACAAGTATGCAAAGACAACACAGTAACTTTGTTAGCTTTAATTTTTTTAATTAAAGAAGCATAAAAAGATAAAAGTTTGTGATCAGGATTTGCTTTGAAAATTGGATGATGAGAAACAATAAGCTTTGCTTTTTGTTTAATAGCTCCATCAACAATTTTCATATTTAAGTCAAGACAACAAAAAACATTTTTTGTTTCTTGATTAAGATTACCAATATTTAAAAAACCTGATTCATCTCACTCTTCTTGTAATGACAATGGATAAAGTTTTAATAAATAATTGGTAATTGTTTTAATTTTCATTTATAGTCGCCTTTAGAGCCTTATATAAAGAAGCGTATTCTTTTGAATGTTTATCAAGCTTCTTTGCTTCAATTTTCTTCTTGTTTTCTTTTAAAAACTTTAATCAAGTTTTTTTATCTTTTTGCAATTCTTTTTTGCCAAAATATATTTCAAAGTTTGTATATTTTTTTGCTTTCAAATCTTGTTTTGCACAAATTATTTGATAGAACTTGTTTCTATCAACACAAACAAGTTCATAATGAATGTTTCATTTATTTTTTATCAGATATTTTCTTAAATCATTGATATCACAATTAGCTTCAAGAATGTAGTCACATTCTTTTCTAAGATTTGGGTCTTTCTTTTGTAAGATATCAACTATTGTTTTACCGCCAAGACCAGCAATAACTACATAATTAGGTTTTTCAAAAACCTTTTTAGTGATGTCATTAAGTCCATCATTAAGAACGTTAACAGTTTTAGTTGTCAAGTGTTTTTTGGCTAGATTGGCTTTGCCAGCATTATGTGGATGTCAATTCTTTTCGATATTGACAACCAATTTAACTTTTTTGCTTTGGAGCAAATCAATAGCCAAAAGGGCGTGGTCAGATCCAACATCATAGACACACGCACAATTAGGTATTAGGTTTGCAATTTGTTTAATTCTGTTCATCGAGGATATAACTTCTTAATTTTTTAGATTTAGATGGGTGTTTTAGTTTTCTTGTAGCCTTCGCTTCAATTTGTCTAACTTGTTCACGAGGCATACGAAGTGTTGAAGAAACTTCATCTAATGAGTAAACGTATTTATAAGGCCAAAGGCCATATCTCATACGCATAATTTTTTGCTCTTCAGGAGTTAAAGTTACACTGAATAGTTGATCAATGTCTTCTTTCAATAATGCTTCTTTAGTAAATTGAACTGGGGATGTTAAAACATCTTCCTTGACAAAGTCAGAGATTTGGCTGTCATCATCAGAACCAACAGTCTTATCTAAAGATACTGGGTCAATATGGATACGCTTAATGTTGGCAACATTTCTTGAAGTAAAGCCTGCGGCTTGACCACCAAGTTTTTCAGTTATTTCATCAATAGTTGGTGTTCGACCCAACCTTTGCATCAATTCTTTTTCAGCATTTGTAACACGATGAATTGTTTCAATCATGTGAGCAGGAATTCTAATAATCTTCGATTGATCAGAGATTGCTCTTGTTATTGCTTGTCTAATTCATCATGTTGCATATGTTGAAAACTTATGTCCAAGACGATAATCAAATTTATTTATCGCCTTCATTAAACCCATAGTACCTTCTTGAATTAAGTCGTCAAATTCAATACCACGATTTAAGAATTTCTTAGCAATTGAAGTTACCAAACGCAAGTTACTTGTAACTAATTGATCAATAGCGTACTTTCTTTCAAGTTCATTATCGCTGTCAAGCATCTTGGCTATTTCAACTTCTTCTTCAGCTGATAACATTTTTGATTGACCAAGAGATGATAAGAACGACTTAATTCCATTTGGATCGCCACTATTTCCGTGTGTGGCGATCTTTGATACTTTTTGTGATTTTTGTCCAGCAAGGATCTTTTCAGCTTCTTTTATAGTAAAGTATGTTTTACCTTCAAAACCCTTGATGGTAATTCCTTGTTTAACGATATCGTTAAACAATCTTTGTGTTAATTCTTTTGTTAGTTCATAACTACCAAACTCAGAGAAAATCTTGTTTAAAACAACAACATTTCTACTTCTTTTTTTAAGTTGAACTGTTTGAATAATTTTCTTTTCTATGTCTTTAAATTCAAATTCAGATATTTGTTTGTGTTTAGTAAAAGATTCAAGAATTTGAATCTTATTTACTTGTTGCTTTGCTTTTTGGTTTTTATTTGTATTGGCAGCTTTCTTTTTAGAAACCTTTTGCGCTTTAGCAACAGGTTTCTTTGCTGTTTTGCTTGGTTTTTTCTTATTTTTTTTGACAGCAGATTTTTTAGTAGCTTTCTTTTTTGCTACTTTTTTTGCTTTTTTAACTTTTTTAGCCATTAATTAAGGTATCCTTAGTTGTAATATTATACTCGCAAAATAAAAAAAAGTAAAAGTATTAAATACTTTTACTCAATTTATACTCAGAGGTAGGAGATGGCTTTCGCCATCAAAAATGACTATGCTGATAAAGAGCATCACAAATATTTCAATCTTCAAAAATTTTATGTTTAACCAATTATAGAAATTGAACTTCTACTTGGTACTGGAGACAGACGCATTACTGTTGTTCTACGATAACCGTAGTTTACATCAGAACTTGTCTGTGTTTGGCCTTTGGCCATTGAAACTGAGTTCATAACTAAGCTAGAAATTGTTGATACAAGTATGTCTATGCCTAAAGCAATAGCATAGAATGATCCAGCATTAGTTCTTCGCTTTTCAATACAAGAAAGTTTTCTAATTTTTATCACCTCCTACTTATACTTCTCCCAAAAACCAAAAAATTTCCAAAAAAAATTAAAAATTTGTCGTCCGGCCTCATTTTATGCGGGCTTACGACAAATTTATTTTTCAAAAATTAAGCAAAAATTGCTGTTTTTTTAATGTTTTAGGTTATTTAATTTGATAACCCGAGCTAGCAAATCATGATCTTTTGCTTGATTTTCTTGAACTTTTAATAACAGTTCATGATCTTTTTTCTGATTTTCCTCTAAACTGACAAGTCTAGATTCAATTTTATCAAGTCGTTTCACGACGTTTTCAAGCGCAACAATAACGTCACCTAGTGTAACTCCGTGTTGTTTTTTGATAGCAAAAGCTACTGCTTGATTAGTTGGATTAAAAGTTTCTAGTTGTTTCATGATTTCTATTTTGTCAGTTAATATTTTAACTACATTATAGTTTTTACGGAACTCTGTTTTGGAAATACTTGTAGATGGCAAAGCCATATTTATTACTCCTTTCTACTTATACTTTTGCGAAAAATAGGAAAATTTCCGAAAAAAAATAAAAATTTGTCGTACGGCCTTATTTTATGGGGCTTACGACAAATTTATTTTTTAATTTTACTTATTTAAATTAGCTAAAAACTTTTCTTTATTTACTCTGCATCTTGTGTGACTGACTATTGCGACCATCTTATCATTATCAGTCACAACGCAGGTGAATAATATTTTATTTTTAGCGATCTGTAGAATCCTTGCGCTGCACTTAACAATTGCTCCGATTTTACTTGGAGCCATATGCTTCGCATTGACTTCCACGCCAACTGTTACCTCATCTTTTTCTAAGGCTGGTGCTATTGCTTGTGAACAAGTTTGTTCAACAAAAGTAATTAAGCTTGGTGTAGCAAAAACATCAACCAGACCAGAACCAACTTTAATTGCTGACATTTCTGGTGTCACTTTTAGCGTTTTTTCAAATAACAAACCTTCTTTAAGTTCCATTATTTAGCCAACTTTCCTTTAATTATCTTAGTTGTTTTTAATGGTTTACCATTAAAGACAATGTTGTAAATTTCATCATAGTGTTCAACAAGATAAACAGTTATTTTTTCTTTTACTTCTTGAGGAACATCTTTTAGATAACGTTCATCTCTTGCTGGAATAATTATTGTGTTGACACCACCACGAACTGCTGAGATTGTCTTTTCCTTAACTCCACCAATTATTAATACTTTACCTCTTAAGGTAATTTCTCCAGTCATTGATAATGTTGATTTAACTGGTCGGTCTGATAGGGCAGAAATTATCGCTGTAGTTAATGTTACACCTGCTGAAGGTCCATCTTTAGGAATACCACCTGTTGGTACATGGATATGGATATCGATTTTAGAAAAATCGATTTTTTCCAATCCAAACTTCTTGGCATTGGCTTTAACAAAGGCAAGAGCAACTTGTGCTGATTCCTTCATTGTTTCTTTCAAGTTTCCAGTTATGGAAACGTTGCCTTTGCCTTTGTAGTGAGTTACTTCAATTTGCAGTAAGTCACCACCGGCTGAGGTATAAGCCATACCATTTACTACACCTGGAATGTTTGTTTTTTCTTTGATGTTATATTCATATATTTCTTTATCAAGATAAAGTTTTGCTGCAGCTTTGTCAATATGTTTAGCAGTTTTTTTCTTGCTAGATATTTGCTCAACAACATGTTTTCGAGCAATTTTTCTTATCATTCTTTCAAGCTCACGAACACCCGCTTCTTGAGTGTAGTGTCTAATGATAAACATTAGGGCATCGTCATCGAAAGATAAATCTTTGGTTGTTAGGCCACAATCTTTTAATACCATTGGTATTAAATACTTTTTAGCAATAGCTAACTTTTCTAGTTCAGTATATGAAGTTAATTCAATTATTTCAAGACGGTCATATAATGCCGCAGGAATTTGTCCAGCATAGTTAGCTGTTGCGACGAACATTACTTTTGATAAGTCATAATCTTCTTCAATATAGTTATCACTAAATTTAGAATTTTGTTCTGGGTCAAGAACTTCTAGCATCGCAGATGCTGGATCGCCACGCATATCAGAAGCCATCTTATCAATTTCATCCAATAAGAATAGTGGGTTAACAACCCCTGCTTTTTTCATTGCTTTAATGATTCGGCCAGGCATTGAACCTAAATAGGTTCTTCGATGTCCTCTAATTTCTGATTCATCTTTTACACCACCAAGAGCCATTTTGACAAATGGTTTGTTTAGGGCATCAGCTATTGATTTAGCTAGTGATGATTTACCAACACCAGGAGGGCCAACTAAACAAATAATTGGTGCTTTAGTATTTCTTGATTTAGCTCTAACAGCTAAATATTCAATTATTCTTTCTTTTACTTTTTCTAGACCGTAGTGACTAGTATCTAATGTTAGTTTAACCTTGTTAAAATCATCATTATCTTTAGATTCTTGTCACCAAGGAATGTTTAGTAATCACTCAATGTAATTTCTAATCATTGGTGATTCTTGTGGATTGGATGATTCAAGGTGGTTAATTTCTGATTCTAGTTTTTCCTTTATGTGTTTTGGATAAGGATTTGTTCTAAGTTTATGTCTAAACTTAGTTGAATCATTAGCTGATGAAGAAATTTCACCAAGTTCTTCTTTAATTGTTCTCATCTTCTCACGAAGATAGAATTCTCTCTGTTGTTTATTTAAATTATCATTTAACTTTTTGTTGATATCTTTTTCTACTTTAGTTAAATCAGTTGGATTAGCTAGTAAGTTAGTTAAAGCATCAATCTTAAGCGCTAAAGTATTTAGCGCTAAAATTTGTTGTTTTTGATCGAAATGAACTGGTAGGGCATTAATTATTTCATAAACAATATCAATAAAATTATTAGTTTTACCTTTCTTTTCATTTTCGATAATGATGTCTCTAATTTTAGCAGTTATTTTAGCATCATATCTATTTAGTAATTCTAATGCAGTATCAAATTCTTTTGATTCTTGTACTTTATATAATTGAAGATCATTAATTTCTGTGTACTGACATTTAATGTTCTTCTTTGCTTCATCAATAGCAATGGCATTAATTAATACTCTTGAAGATGGTTTGACAGTTACTGTCATACCATCATCTGTTTTTGCTATCTTTGTTATTTTTGCTTTAACTCCAATATTATAGATATCATCAATTTTCTTAATCGAATCAAGCTTTGGATTGATTTGGGCGGTAATAATAATTTCTTTATTACCGTTATCATATGCATCATTAATTGCATTAATTGATGCTTCACGAGCTATCTCAATTTCTTTTTCGATATTAGGAAAACAAATTACTCCGCGAGTAATTAAGATGTTTTTAGCGTTGTTATTCTTCATAAATAACCTCCATATTACTATTTTAGCACTTTTTTGGTTAGAGTGCTAATTTTTTTCACTTTTAATAAAAAAACATACTTACGTATGTTCTTTATTTTTACTTAACTTTTTTTGTTTCTTTCTTAGCTTCCTGAACTATTTTTTTAAGTAATTGGTCTCTAATTACTGTTTGTTCAGCTACTTCTTTATTTTTTTCGTAGTATTCTTTAGCTTTCTTAGCATCGCCTAGATATCTAGCTAATTTATCTTGATAATCTTTAAGTTCAGCTTCAGTTGCTTTAAGCTTATATTCATCCTTTAACATATCTAATGTTAATGATACTATTAAATTACTTTTTGCTTGGCTTTCGATTGTTTCATTGAATTTAGCTTCATCAACACCCATACGTTTTTTAAACTCTTGAAGAGTTTTAATACCGTATCTGTGAGCTTCTTGTTCTCATTGTTGAAGAATTTGGTTTTTGTGCATTTCAATTAAACTTTTTGGAAAGTAGTTTAGTTTTGCTTTTTTGCTGATAGCTTCATTAATTATTCTTAATGAAGTATCTTGGTGCTTCATAACTGCTTCTTGTCTAAATAAATCTTTGACATGAGCTTCTAGCTCTTGCATGTTAGCACAGTCCACCATGAATTTTTTGCAATAATCTTTAGTTATTTTTGGATATTCAATTTGTTTTACTTCCTTAATAACTACTTCAAACTTTGCTGGTTTACCAGCAAGTTCTTTGCTTCCATATTCTTTAGGGAAGGTTACATTAACATCTTTTTTGTCACCTTTTTTACAGCCTATTAATTGATCTTCAAAATTATCAATGAATGATTTTGAACCAATTTCTAGTTCGTAGTTTTTACCTTCACCACCTTTAAATGGTTTGTTATCAACAAAGCCTTTAAAATCAATTACAGCAATGTCGCCTTTAGCGACAGTGCCATCTTTTTTGATTGAAACCATTGCATCTTGTCTAATCATCATCCTTATTCGTTGTTTAACCATTTCGTCCTTGATTGTTGGTTCAACAAAAGCAGGGATTGTTATATCCTTTATATCTTTAGTGCTAAAATCAGATACCTTTGGTACAAGTTCAACAGATACATCAATAACTGGTGTTGGTGCAAACTTTATTACTTTTAGATTGCTAATAGAATCTAAACAATCAGATTCTTGGAATTCTTTTGTTTTGAAAAGTTCTTCTACAAGTTTGTTTTGTAAAGATTCAAGAGCACGCATTGCTACTTCTGTATCAGATACTCTTTTATCTATTTCCGCTTGCGGAACATGACCTTTTCTAAAACCTTGGATTGTAATATTTTTAGCTATATTTTTCTTTTCTTTAGCTAAAGCTGATTTTCAAATCTTGCTATCTAATTCAACTTGAAAAACTGTATCATTACCTTTTACATTTGTAGATAATACTTTCATTTTGTACCTCTTTTAAGTTAATACATTATAAAGTATTAAATTGTTAATTTTTTAATAACATATAACAAAAAATATTGTAATATATAATTATTAAATGTGCCAGTAGCTCAGTTGGATAGAGTACGCGCCTTCTAAGCGCGTGGTCGGAGGTTCGAATCCTCTCTGGCGCGCCATTAAAGACCTAGCCTAACGGAGTGGGCTAGGTTTTTATTTAAAAAATATTTGGTCATTTTAGCATTCTTAGTTATAATTACTTTATGAATAATATATATATACGAAAATTAATTCTTGCTTAATATTTTGTGAGGGTTTTATTCATATTATTTAGGAGAAAAAAATGAAAAAATAAAACTAAATGATGCTTCTATAAAGAAAACAATTAACATTGGTGCATCAATATTAATTTTCGTTCTTGTTATAGCAGCATTCGCTATTGAAAAGTATTTTGGTTCAGCTAATTATGGATTCTTTGATATTGATCAAACCAAAGTTACAATTAGATGAGCTGTTGCTGCTCCATACTTTGCATTATTAATCGTTGCTGCTGCTTTAGCTTGTGCCAAATTCTGCTTAATTACTCTTTGAACTTACCCAGAAATCAAAAAGAATAAAACAACATTAATACTTTTCGTTCTTGAAATTATTAACTTTGTAGTTATTCTACTTGCTGCATTTGCAATATTTATGCATGGTAAGACTATAACTGATGTTGCTGGCGGTATGAAAATTTATATGTCTCCAAAGGTATTGAGCTGAATGGCTTTAGCATTCGCTACAATTACTGGCTACTTTAACTACAAACTTAGTCTAAGACCAAACCTATTTGAAGGTAAATAATCTAACCTTAAATCAATTAAAGTGCCGCCTATAAATAGGCGACATTTTTTATTTTTTTTCGTATGCGATAAACTATTAGTACATTGAAAGGTATGTATGAAAAATAAATTTAAGATAATTTTTGCAACATCATCGGCACTTGCTACTGTTAGTCCGATCGTTGTTCTAACTGGCTGTTCGTGTAACCCAGAACAACAAGGTGATAATACCATTACTGTTGACGAGAAAAACATTGAATTAAATGATGAAACTATAGGGACAAATTTAGACCCAATTGCGACATTTGATTTTAGTGTTGCTGATGGCATAAAAGTTGCCAGCAAAACAGATTTTAATATTGAAATATTAAACCAAAAGCACACTGGTGGTCGGTTCAAAGATTTTGGTGATGATTTTCAATATCATACTAAGATTGATTTTAATAGTCTTACATGAACAACTTCAACTAATAAAGGTCAATTTCTTGTTTCGATTTTCGGAGGGAATCTTGGATGAAGATAGTCAAGTAACATTTGATGTTAAAGTAACATATACTGATACTGATGGAAAAGAACATATTGACTATGTTAATGGTTTAAGTGTTACTAATAAATTAACCATTTGAGAAAGTGTAACACCACAAGAGATTAAGGCTAGTTCATCTGAAAAACAAACATTTAACATTTATTGCTACGGTTTTTCAGCTGGTAGATTGTGAGATGTTGCTTTAATCAATGCAGCTGATGCTGAAATCGAGGTTGGCAAAACTAGCTTTGAAACCCACTCAGAAGGTGGCGGCAGCGGTGAAAATAGTTACATTACTGCAACCACAACCTTCACTAGTGAATTTGTTTCAAAATACAAATCTAAAGACCAAAAATTCTACTTTGCATGTCAACCAAAAGATGGTTCAGAGTACTCTACTGAACCAGTATACTTAGTACCTCACCTATTATCTTTTTAATAAAAATATATATTTATTTACATAATATATTTGTGATTTAGGAGAAAACGATGAAAAAAATAAAATATTAGCATCATTTTTTGGTTTAGGGCTAGCAGCAACTAGTGTTGCTCCCCCTAGCGACTTTGTCTTCTTGTACAACAGAAAAGGGTTTTTCAAAAGTCAAGATTGTTGACCATACTCAATATACTAACTACGCTTCTGTCAGACTTGATGATTGACCAAAAAGAGCAACTTATCTATCAACAATTACTTTAACTCTTGAAGGTTTAAGTGTTAATACTACGATAGGTATTTCAGTAGACACATTTGAGGTTTACTACCCAAAATGAGCTGATTGCCTTGGCATCAGTTTATCAGCTAAAGATAAATCGTTAGTTACTACATACGATTTATCTGACACAATCTATTTGCCTATTACTGATGTTGATTCACAAAGTAGAACAACAGTTACTTTTACAACTGCTATATTTCCAACGAACGAGACTGAAGGGGGCCCATCAGAAATTGATGAAGCCATTGATGTTGATGTTACATATGCAGTTTCTATTGAAAATATAAAGACAACTATCGCTAAGACTTCAACAATTGAACTTGATGTTGGCGATACAATTTCTTATGTATGTTCATACGACAAAGGTCAATGATCTGTTGGTGCTAATCCATTTGAAATTGAATTCGCTAGAGATGGATCTGGTAAGGCAACTGCAGCTGCTATTTTAGGTCCAAGCTCCAATTATGATTGGACTGACCAAAGCAAAACTGTATTAGTTATCCCAAACAACGTTGTAGATGTTGATCATAACGTTGCTGTTCCAGCTACCGAAATACGAGATGGAGCATTCGATTCACTTAATACAAGAATCTGTGCGGGAAACCACATTAACTGATTATGTCTTGACGAATATGGTCTTGATGGAAAAAAAGAACACCAAGGTTCTGAAACAAATTTACAAAAGATTGGTAAAAATGCCTTTAGCAACAATCCTGGACTTAATGGTACATTGTACATTCCTAAAAACGTTACTCAAATTGATGAAGAAGCATTCTACAACTGTCCAAATTTCAATAGATTAGTTTTCTCTTCTGCTCTTAATGGTGCACTTATCGATAAGTTCTGTATCTATAAGAATGCTTTTGCTGGCTGTTCTGGTTTTGAGGGAGAATTAACATTCCCATCTCCAACAAATGGCAAGCTATTAATTGACGAAGGTGCTTTTGATGGTTGTTCTTCATTTACAAGCATTAACTTCCTGTCATTCAATTTAATGTATTCTACTAGCACTGCTGCAGATAAAACAGACTCAAAAATTTCGCAATTATCAATTTGAGACCATGCTTTTAGGGGAACTAGTTCAGTCTATTCTATTGATTTCTCAAATCTTAAATTTGTCTATCCAGTTCAAATTGCAGATGGTCGTTATTTGCGTAACGTATTTATTCATGAACGTGACTCAGAAACCGAAACTGGTGACGAATATTATATGCATTATTGTCGTTTATTTAAACCTGGTGAGACAAAAGCTGATGCAACGGGTGGCGATGCCTTTGATGGATGCGGCGCAACCGTTAGTCCTAAGTATCAACATATAGTTTATGTTCCTAAATGGGAAGATACAGGAATATCAGTGTCTAAGCCATCATACCTAAACTATCGAGATGAACTTGTTAACGGTAATTCTGTTGACCCTAATGCTAGTCATTATGGTCCATTTGGAAAACACAACGATTCGTTCTTCTGAACAATCGTTGAGAAATAGATAATCACAAGAAACGACGAGGCTTAAAAATGAAACGTAATAAATTATTATTTCCTTTGATTGGTTTAGCTGCTTCTAGCGCAATTATTCCAATTACAACCCTTAGTGCATGTTCACCAGTACAATCTGCACCCATTATAACTTCTAGCTCTGTATCTAGTTTTGCTATTGAAACAGATAAATTTAAGATTGGTAACCAAAGAGTTTATCTTGCTAACGTTACAGTAAGTGTTAGTGGAATACCCGAAGATAGTTTGATTACCGTTGCTCCATTTGTTACTAAAGTAAACGATAGCGAATGAGATGGTAAAGTTGGTTGCTATATATCAAAAAAGGCCAACTTAATTGATGTTACAAACAAGCACGATATGACTAGCAAGGTTGATATCAACGTTCCTAAACTAAATGACAAAGGTGCTGCTGAAAATTGTATTTACAATTGGTTTATTCTCAAAAAATCTTGATAAACAAGCTGTTGACAAAACAATTGATACATATTTAGGTTTTGAAATTGAATATATTACTGGAGCGAATGATTTTATCATCACTACTGAAAAAACACAGAAGTATACATCGGTCAACCAATTGTCTACAATTGCCAATATGATGCAGAAAACGAAATGTGGGTAGATGTTGGCATCAATCCATACTTATTTGAACCTATCTATGATAAAGAAGGCACAACTGCCATAGCTGCTAGAATTACTGGTCCAGATTTTGAAAAAGCTAATTCTATATGATCAGATGAAAAAAAATCAATTATGGTTTTACCAAACCAAGTTGTCTTTGATGGTAAATTGTTACCAGTTGTTGAACTAGCTGACGATTCTTTCTCTGCTTCAACAATGGGCGAGTATCATAATCATATTTACTGATTATGTCTTGATGAATATGGTCTTGATGGAAAAAAAAGAACACCAAGGTTCAACAACAAACCTTGTTAAAATTGGTGCGAACGCGTTTAGCGGTTGATCAAATTTTGAAGGAGTTTTATATATCCCAGTAAAAGTTACTGAAATTGGTGAACGTGCTTTCTATAAATGTTCTAATTTCTCAAGTTTGTTATTTTTTGCTACAAAAAATCATGTTGTTCTTGACCGTTTAACTATTGGTAAAGAAGCATTTAACAGCTGCTCAAAACTATCGGGTGAGATTTCCTTACCTGAATGTAAAGGAAAACTATATGTTGGTACTGGTGCTTTTTGTGGGGATAAAGCGGTTACATCAATCGTTTTTCCAAAAGTTGAACTAAGATATGACGAAAACCCAGCTGGACAAGACCCAATTGCTGATTCATCATTCTCTAGTTTGTTAATTGATGATATCGCTTTCAGATATATGTTTAGTCTTGACACAATTGATCTTTCACAAATTACTTTCACTAACCCAACTGATATTCTATCTGTTGCAATGTTAAAGAAGGCTTTCTTCCTTGCTAATGAAAATACCGCTGAATATGCTCGTATGTTCCAACCAGGCATTAGAACAATTTCTAAGATTTCGGGTGCTGGTTATGGTGATGCATTCTGAAATACTACTGATGCCTCTGTTGTTGTTGTTGAAGAAAGAACACTCTATATTCCAGAATATTTTTCAACTGGTTTGACAAATATTTCTGAAGGAGATTATCTAACTTTCTGACAAGAGTTTGCTAATAGCAAAAATAAGCAAACAAGCCCATTCGGTGGCCACGATTATGATTGAACAATAGTTGAAAAATAATTTTTCAAATATTTTAAAGAAATAGGGTTTAACCCTATTTTTCTTTGCATTTAATCATTAGCACTCTTTTGTTGTGAGTGCTAATTTTTATTGTATAATACTATCAAGTGAGGTTTAATTTATGGAATTTAATTATCAAAAACCAGACGAGGAAAATGCCCTAAAACAATTTGGTCGTAACATTACTCAAGATGTTAAAGACAACAAAGCTGACCCAATTATAGGTCGAGAAAAAGAAATAAGAAGATTAATAGAAATAATCTCAAGAAAAACCAAAAATAACCCAGTTTTAATTGGTGAACCAGGTGTTGGTAAAACAGCTATTGTTGAAGGTTTAGCCCAAAGAATAATCAATAAGGATGTTCCTAACAACCTTATTGGTAAGGAAATATACGAATTATCCTTAGCTAGCTTAATAGCTGGAGCCAGCTATCAAGGACAATTCGAACAAAGATTAAATAATGTTATCAAACAAGTAAAAGAATCTGATGGTAACATTATTCTCTTTATTGATGAAATTCATCAATTAGTTGGAACAGGTAAGAATTCAGGTAGCAGCACAATGGATGCTGCTAATATCCTAAAACCAATGATGGCTAGAGGGGAAATTAAAGTTATTGGTGCAACAACAATTAACGAATATCGTCAATATATAGAAAAAGATAGTGCCCTAGAAAGAAGAATGCAAAAGGTTCTTGTTGTTGAACCAACAAAAGAAGAAGCGCTAACTATAATGCGTGGTTTAAAAGAAAGATGAGAATTATTTCACCAAGTTAAGATTCACGACTCAGCTTTAGTTGCTGCAGTTAATTTATCAGATCGTTATATAACTGATCGATATTTACCTGATAAATCAATAGATTTAATTGATGAAGCAGCAGCTAAAGTAAAGACTCAATTCCATTCTTTACCTCCTGAACTAGACAAAAGAAATCGTCAAATAATTTACTTAGAGACAGCTAAAGCAGCTCTAAGTAAAGAAGAAGACGATAAATCTAAGAAATCACTTAGAGATATAGAAAAACAATTAGCTAGTCTAAAAGACCAACAAGATAAAGAATTATCGCAATGAAATAAAAATAAGCAAGAACATAAGAAGATTAATGATCTTAAGAGTCAATTAGATAATGAAAAAGCTGAAGCAGAAAGACTACAAATTGATGGTGAATTTGAAAAAGCTAGTAAATTGCTTTATGTATCAATTCCTGCTCTAACTAAACAATTAAAACAATTAGAAGAGAACTTTGAAAAAAGTTCTACTGGTCATAATTTCTCTGATTCAGTAACAGTAAATGAAGTAACAGAAGTTATTTCCCAAACTACTAATATTCCATTAAATAAGCTCCTTCAATCAGAACAAACTAAATTAAATAATTTAGCTGCTGATATTAAGAAAAGTGTTAAAGGTCAAGATGAAGCAGTTGATTTAGTTTGTGCTGCCGTTTTACGAGGTAGAGCAGGAATAAATGATCCTAATAAGCCAATTGGTTCCTTCCTATTTTTAGGACCAACAGGCGTAGGAAAGACCCAACTTGCTAAAGCATTAGCTTTAAATATGTTTGATTCAGTAAAACAAATGATTAGATTTGATATGTCTGAATATATGGAAAAACATACAGTATCCAAACTAATTGGTGCTCCTGCAGGATATGTAGGATATGGACAAGGTGGTTTATTAACTGATGCAGTAAGAACAAAACCATATTCTGTTGTTTTGTTTGATGAAATTGAAAAAGCTCATGTTGATGTTTTAAACATCTTATTGCAAGTTTTAGATGATGGTCAGCTAAAAGATAGCCATGGTCGTTATGTTAGCTTTAAAAACACAATTATTATAATGACAAGCAACATTGGTGGTCAGTATGTTTTGGATGGTCAAAAAGCTAAAGTTTTAGACGAAATTAAAGCTAAATTACGACCTGAATTCATCAATAGAATTGATGAAATAATAATCTTTAATGAACTAACAAAAACCGACATTAAAGATATAGTAAAAACACAATTAAGTGAACTTGCAAACCGTTTAATTGATCAAGAATATCTTATCAATTTTGATAAGAAAATAATTGATTGAGTAGCAAGTCAAGCTTATGATCCAGTCTTTGGTGCTAGACCAATTAAACGCTTTATTCAAAAAAACATTGAAAATGTCTTAGCTAATGAAATAATGGCTAACACCCTTAAGAAAAATAAAAAATATGAACTTGGCTTAGAGACTAAAACCAAGAAAGTATCAATCTACCCAACTGGTAGTTAATATTAAATAAATAAAAAAATTTATATATTTCCGTGAAACATTTTTCATGGTTGCGAAAGAAATAGAGTGAAAAAAATAAGCAAAATAATATTGTCAGCTGCAGGTTTGTCAACTGTAGTTGCTCCAATTTAACCGTTATTCTCCCTGTTTGAACCACAGAAGCTGGCAATGGCTATATTGGCAAAAATGCCTTTGCAGGTTGTGCTATTACTGATACTTCTGGCGCTGATAGTACTCCTGGTTTCCGTACTAACGATTCATACTGAGGCTTCAAACTGGGTCTAGGTACTGTATTGATGATGACGTAACACTGATTTACTTTATCAATTCTGGTGAAACTGCTGAAATCGACTAACCAAAAATACCCCTTTATAAACAAAAAAAATAATATCTTAAGTTAAAAGTATGATATGATAATTATAAAAATAAAGACAACGGAGTTTTTATATCATGAAAAAAATATTATTGTCAATTGCTAGTTTAGCAATGACAACTGCACCAATAGTATCGTTAGGAAACTGTGGTTCTAAACCACAACCTGCTCCAACATTAGATTCTATTGAGTTAAGCGGCGAATATAAAACAAATTTTTATGTTGGTGAAAGCCTTGATTTAACTGGATTAGTTGTTACTGGTCATTTCAATAATGGATCAAGTAGAATTCTTTCTAATGAAGAATATACAACCGATCCTAAAGAAGGAACCGCTTTGAAAGAAAGCGATAAAACTGTAACTGTTACTGCGGTTGTTGGTGATGTTACAAAAGAACAATCATTTGACATTACTGTTTCACCTGTAGTGTTAGAATCAATTACTTTAAACACAGATTCAACTAAAACAAATTATTATGTTGGTGAAAACCTTAATTTAACTGGATTAGTTGTCACAGGTCATTTCAATAATGGAAAAACTAGAACTCTTACTAGTGAAGAATATACAACTGATCCTGGTGAAGAAACCGTTTTGAAAGAAAGTGATAAAATTGTAACTGTTACAGCATCAGTTGATGGTGTTGAAAAGACAAACACATTTAACATTAATGTTTCACCTGTAGTGTTAGAATCAATTACTTTAAACACAGATTCAACTAAAACA